>JAISYB010000197.1 GCA_031270215.1 Streptococcaceae bacterium
ATGACTAAGGCATATGGATTATGTTTTAAGGCGTTCGCCACAGCTCGTGCTTTACCCGCTTCATCAATCATCTGGGCAATTTCGCTGTAGGTCATTACTTGACCGAAAGGAATACTTTGAGCTGCGATTAAAACTTTTTGACTAAATGCTGGGACATCAAGCTTTAAGGGGAGAAAAAATAGCTTTAGTTCTCGATTGAAAAAAGCTGTGACTTGCATTTCTAACTCAATATTTCGCTCACCAGACACGATGGGCTGCCACGAAATTTTCTGCAATACACCGTTCACTGAAAGATAAAATAAATCGCCAAAGGGCGTCTTGATGTTCATCTGCTACACCTCCATGCATTATTAGTATATAATGAAATGAAGGAAAATAAAAATAACTGTGGTGACTAACGAGGCTTTTATGGAAAGAATAAAGATTTTACATACGAATGACTTGCATTCACACTTTGAAAATTGGCCGAAGATTAGGCGGTTTTTATTAGCTGAGCAAAAGGATCCTAATGCGACAGTTTACACTTTTGATTTGGGGGATTTTATTGACCGATTTCATCCTTTGACCGAAGCGACAAGTGGCAAGGCAAATATTGAGCTGATGAATGAAGTCCACTATGATGCAGTGACGATTGGGAATAATGAGGGAATCGGCAGTGCTAAAAAGGATTTAAATCAGCTTTATGATGCCGCAAATTTTGATGTGGTTTTGGGGAATTTAAAGGAACCTACGACTAACCAGCTGCCTGATTGGGCATGTCCGTATAAGATTTTAGAAACAGCTGATGGCACACGTCTTGCTATTCTTGGCTTGACTGCTTATTTCCCCTTAACCTATGCACCGAACGGCTGGAGGATTGAAACGGTTGATACCGTGTTGCCGGATTTGCTTGCCGAGGTAAAAAATGAAGCGGATGTGATTATTCTCCTCAGTCATTTGGGGATTTCAGAGGATAGGCGCCTTGCCAAAATTTACCCAGAGCTTGATATTATTATTGGCTCACACACCCACCATCTCTTGCCATCTGGTGAGATAGTCAATGGGACCTTGCTTGCTGCGGCAGGTAAATGGGGTAGATATATTGGGACAATTGAATTATTATTAAAAGGGAAGCAAATTATTGATTTCAAAATTTCAACAGTTACAACAGATAGCTTGGCAATGTATCCAGATGATGAACGTGAGATTTTAACACTTTGGAATAAGGGCAATCAGTTGTTGGAAGCAGAATCTGTTGGTTTCTTACCTAAGACGCTGTCTAATGACGAAAAAGCTAATTTTCCTTTGACATTTTGTAGCTTGAAAGCATTGCAACGCTTTGCTGGGGTAGATGTAGCGATTCTAAATAGTGGCTTATTTCTTGGAAATTTACCTAAAGGTATGGTCAATATGGGGCAGCTTCATCAGATTTTACCTCATCCGATGCATATTATTAAAGTTACCTTGCCAGGAAGTGAGATTAAGCGGCTTGTACTGGAAATGGAAAAGGCACGTGGATTTCTACGGCATTTTCCAATGGTTGGAATGGGATTTCGAGGCAAAGTATTTGGTTCAATTGTCTATCAGGGTCTTAGCTTCGATGAAAAAACGCAACGTGTTAGTTGGCTAGGGCAAGTACTTGATGAACAAAAAAACTATACCTTTGCAACAGTTGACCACTTTTTATTCATTCCATTTTTTCCAACGATTGAAATTAAAGGTGAGATTGAATTTATCTTTCCAGAATTTATTAGACAGGTATTTGCAGATTATTTAAGTGAATTATCATAAAGGAGGCATTATGCGCCGAAGTCCAGAAGAAGAAGCAGCACGAGTTAAAAATTATGAAAGGTTTCCAGGTGAGCAGGTTGTTCTCCAAGATGATCAGGTTGTCATTGGAGATAAGCTTTACCGAATTGTTTTCAATTATCGAGAGGGCTTTGATGCTGAAAAGCTGGAGCAGCGTTTCTCGAATATTTTAGGTAAATATGACTATATTGTTGGCGATTGGGGATATGATCAGCTGCGTCTAAGAGGGTTTTACCAAGATTTCAAAAAGAAGGTCAACACAGATAAAAAGATTGATACATTGATTGATTATTTGTATGAGTATTGTAATTTTGGTTGCTCATTTTTCGTTTTGGAAAAGCTTGATGTAGCTAAGCAGTCTAAGTCGACTAATGCGGAGAAACCACAACGTATTTTATCAGATGTGCGAGAAAATAAAGGAAAGCCCGCTGTTAATCAAAGAAGAAAACAGCAGAATAAAGGACAAAATTATCAAGCCTTTATTGATGAAAAGGTCGGCGCTTTGATAGAGCAGCGCAAGCCGGTCATCAAGACACGTCAGAAAAAAGAACGTGTAGCAGGTGAGGAGGTTGTTAAGAAGAGCAATCATTTTACCATAAAAAAGAGAAGTTAGTATGTCTATTAGCTAGATAAAAAAGGAGCGACATGTGCCTAAGATAATAGAACTTTCGGAGAATTTAGCCAATCAAATTGCAGCAGGTGAAGTGATTGAGCGCCCCGCATCAGTCGTTAAAGAGTTGATTGAGAATGCAATTGATGCACAAAGCACTCAAATTGTTTTGACAGTTGAGGAGAGCGGTTTAAAAAAAATAGAGATTAATGATAATGGTGTGGGAATTGAGCAGGCTGATGTTTTGGCAGCATTCAAGCGCCATGCAACGAGTAAAATCAAAAATCAAGATGACCTCTTTCGGATTCGGACCTTAGGCTTTCGCGGTGAAGCATTACCGTCAATTGCCTCAGTTTCAGAGATTTATATGGAAACGGCAAGCACTAGTGAAGCAGCCGGGACGCAGATTACCTTAAAGGGTAGTGAGTTAGTGAAGCAAGCACCGTTTGCTAAACGGCGTGGCACGAAGATTTCTGTCACGAATTTGTTTTATAATACACCGGCACGATTGAAATATATTAAAAGCTTGCAGGCAGAATTAGCGCATATTAGTGATGTTATCAATCGTTTATCCTTAGCGCATCCAAATATTGCTTTTACGCTAATTAGTGATGGCAGACAGTTGATTAAAACAGCTGGTAGTGGTGATTTAAAGCAAGCTATTGCGGGCATTTATGGGATTTCTACGGCTAAAAGGACGATTGAAGTGACTGGCTCAGACCTAGACTTCACGCTTTCAGGCTTTATCAGCTTGCCGGAGGTGACTCGGGCAAGTAAGAATTACATCACGATTTTGGTCAATGGTCGCTATATCAAAAATTTCTTGATTAATCGTGCATTGATTGAAGGCTATGGATCAAAGCTAATGATTGGACGTTTTCCGTTGGCTGTTTTAAATATCATGATTGATCCCTTACTGATTGATGTCAATGTTCATCCGACTAAGCAGGAAGTTCGTCTATCTAAGGAAAAAGAGCTGATGGACTTAATCAAAACGGCGGTCTTTAACGCATTAAAGGACGAACGCTTAATCCCTAGCGCTTATGATAATTTAACGCAGGGAACCAAGTCAATTCGTGAGGTGAGCGAGCAGCTGGAGCTGACTTTGAAGTCTTATCCTAAGCAAGAAAGGCTGGCAGCTGATGAGCCGTTTAGCATTGCTGAGAGTAAAATGATTTTTTCCAAGGTAGATAATCCTGAAAATCTAGCTAGCCAAGCGATTGTTCCTCCGGTGATTACACCGCTAAATCAGGATACCTCGGTTACTTGTTCTGAACATCCCGCACTTGATTTTTCAGACAATGGTAAGCGTGAATTAAAGAATGCGTGGGAACGTTTGGCAAGTGAGGAGGCAAGGAGTTTTCCAACCCTTGAGTATTTCGGACAAATGCGCGGTACCTATCTGTTTGCGCAAAGCTCTGATGGTCTATATATCATTGACCAGCACGCAGCGCAGGAGCGAATTAAGTACGAGTACTATCGGGAGAAGATTGGTGATGTCGATGAGTCGCAGCAAACACTGCTCATTCCGATTATTTTAGCTTATAGTGTTAGTGATTTTATTAAGATTAATGAAAATCTTGCTGCACTCCAAGCTGTCGGTGTCTTGCTGAGTGCTTACGGAGAAAGTAGCTTTATCCTCCGCAGTCATCCGGCATGGTTTCCACGTGGTGAGGAAGAGGATACGATTCGTCAGCTTATTGAATTGCTTTTAGTGACAGGTCATGTCAGCGTGAAAGAGCTACGTGCTGAAACGGCAATCATGATGAGTTGCAAACGTTCGATTAAAGCCAATCATCATTTGGAGGAATTTGAAGCTAGACAGCTCCTAGCGGACTTGTCGCTTTGTCAAAATCCATATAATTGCCCGCATGGCAGACCAGTACTGATTCATTTTTCACCAAGTGAAATGGAGAAGATGTTCAAGCGTATTCAAGACCCACATCGAAGGGGCATTGATGATGAATAAACTAGGGAGAATGTAATGGAACAATTAAATTTGGGAATTATCGGTACAGGCGTAATTGCCAAGAGTATGGCTGAAAAATTAAACGAAGTCTATGGAACGATTTATGGTGTGACGAGTGTAAGAGAAGAAAGTCGTGTGGCATTTGCAAAAGCATACAATATCAAAAATGTTTTTAGTACAACTGAAGCATTGCTTGCTGATCCTATGATTGATGCAGTCTATATCGCAACACCACATCATCTGCACGCATCACTTATTGAGCTTGCATTACTTGCAGGAAAACACGTTTTATGCGAAAAGGCGATTACAGTGACGAGTAAAGAGCTTGAAGGTTTAATCGCTTTGGCTAGAAGTCGAAGCTTGATTTTAATGGAAGCAATGACGATTTTTCACATGCCTTTATTTCAAACGCTAAAGCAGCAGGTTTCAGAGGGTTTGATTGGACAGCTCAAAATTATTCAAGTCAATTTTGGTAGTCATAAGGACTATGACCCAAGTAATCGATTTTTTAATCCGCAGCTGGCAGGTGGTGCGCTCTTAGACATTGGCGGTTATGCCGTTAGTGTTGCCAGGCTGTTTTTATCTGAGCAGCCAGAAGTCGTCATGTCAACGGTGGATTATTTTGAAACAGGTGTTGATGAAACCTCGGCAACTATTTTAAAAAATGCAGTCGGTCAAATCACTGCGCTCACTCTTTCCATGAGAGCCAAGCAACCAAAGCGTGCCCTAATTGCCGGAGATAAAGGTTATCTTGAAATCTATGATTATCCAAGAGGTGAGGTTGCGACATTTACTGAAACGGCAAGTGGAAAAGTTCGTGAAATTCGTGCAGGAGAAACTAGCCAAGCACTGCGTTATGAGCTGCTAGACTTTGCTCATTTCGTTGAAACGGGCGATTTGGATGCAGCGATTGGTCTTAGCCTAGATGTTTCACGGCTATTAGATCAAATTCGGAATCAATGGGATAAATCAAAATAAGCTGGTAAGTAGCACCTAGCGATGTAGAAAATTCGGAGCTATTGGCATTGTATATAAAAAAGTGATAAGGAATTGGAAGTAATTTCCTTATTCTTATCAAAAGTTATGATTTGAGTCTGAGCCAAACTCTTTAAAAAAATAGAAAATCGTATGAAATCAACATTTCCACAGATGAATTTCATACGATTTTTCTATTTTCAAAACTTTTGGGGCAGGCTCTTTTATGAGAAATGCGATGCCGACTGAGAAAGGACAAACGTCATCAGTTGTTGTTTCACTTTTTTTCCTATAAATATCAGAGTGAGGGGCTAAATTGTTATTTTATGTGCTAAAATTAACTTAAAGGTGATTATTTGTTTCGTTTAAAGCAGCTGGAGGTGCAGCTTGAATCAAAAAAAGGATATTGTTTTAGATTATTTAAAACATAAGGAAAATAGTGCTTCGGCAATGGATGTTGCTGAAGCGATAAATATTTCAAGAACGCAGGCAAGTCGTTATTTAGCTGAGCTGAGTAAAGATGGTGCTGTTATACGAATTGAGGGACGCCCAGTCTTGTATCAATATCGTCAAATAGAAGATAAAACGCAAGAGGTTGTCGTTAATTCCTTTCATAACTTGATTGGTGCAGCGGATTCTTTGAAGCTTTGTATTGAGCAGGCAAAGGCTGCGGTGGTTTATCCGCCAAATGGTTTACATACGGTTATTTTTGGTGAGTCTGGAACTGGGAAGTCATTGTTTGCCGAGTGTATGTATCAATACGCTTTAGAGCACGGTCGGATTAATGAGGACATACCATTCATTACTTTTAACTGTGCGGATTATGCACAAAATCCACAGCTATTATATGCGCATGTCTTTGGTGTCAAAAAAGGTGCTTATACAGGTGCGGAGGAAGATCGTTTAGGTTTAGTTCATGAGGCAAATGGTGGAATTCTTTTCTTAGATGAAATTCACCGCCTGCCACCAGAGGGACAGGAGATGATGTTTACTTTCATTGACCGTGGAATTTATCGGCCGCTTGGTGAGAGTACAGAAACGCAAACAGCGACCGTTCAGATTATCGGAGCAACAACAGAGGACTCCGAATCGCTGCTTACGACCTTTAATCGACGCATTCCAATGTCGATTACCCTGCCGCCGCTACGTGAACGTTCAATTGAGGAACGTTTTGCGCTGGTCGCGTCATTTGTTCAGCGTGAAGCAACACAGCTGGGACAGTCGATTTATTTTGAACGAGATGCCTTTTTATCATTTCTGCTTTATCCAACAAAGGGAAATATCGGCCAGATAAAAAAAGATGTCAAACTGGTCTGCGCAAGAGCATTTTTGAACTTTCGTTCAGAGGAAATGAAGCAAATTATCGTCAAGCAAGCAGGTCTACCTTTTGAAATTCAGCAGGGTTTGCTGAATGCGAAGAAAAATTTCTCAAGAATTCAGGGACTAGGCTTAAAGCAAGAGCAGGATATGCTTGAATTTTCGCCAGATATGACGGAATTATTAATTCCTAACAAAAATGTAGGACTTTCATCAGAATTAATCAGTGGCAGTTCTCACGCCTCAACAGCCTTTGTCGAGTCATTCTTGGATAATATTAAGCTGCAGGATTTTCACAAATATATTGAGGTTCTAACCAGCCAAGAGCTGAGATATATTGATGTACCGGCTAAGGTCAAGCAGCTGGCAGAGCAGATTTATGCCTGCGCTGAGGGTAAGCTAAATCGACAGTTTAGCGAGGCGTCATTATTTGCCTTCACCCTTCATTTACAAAGCGTGATTGAACGGACTGAACTGGGTAAGGCGATTCATTTTCCGGATTTAAATATCATTAGAAGAGAGTATCCAGCGGAGTTTCAAGTCGCTTTGGAATGTTCATCAATGATTGAAAATGCTTTTGAGCTTGTTTTACCATTTGACGAGATTGGTTTTTTGACAAAGTTTTTGATCACTGACTTAGAGGATTTATCGCAAACAACCAAACATCAAGTTAAAATTATTGTTGTTATGCACGGTAAGTCAACAGCTTCAAGTATGCTAGAGGCAGCTCAGGAGTTGACCCTGTGCTCTGAGGGCGTTGCGTTTAATATGCCACTTACGATGGAAGTTCAGGAAATGTATCGTGAGATTAAGACTTATCTGACAAATTTGGAAGATAATTTAGATGATGGTGTCTTACTTTTAACTGATATGGGTTCTTTAAATAGCTTTTCGACGATTCTTCAAGAGGAATTAGGGATTAGAGCAAGAGCGATTCCGCTTGTTAGCACTTTAGTTTTGATGGAAGCAATTCGTCTAGCTAATAACGGTCGGCTGCTAGAGGATATTTACCAAAAAATTCAACAGGCTTATGAATCAGCAGTTGCAACACAATTTAGTAAAAACACGCATTTAGCTAAGGCGGTAATCGTGGCATGCTTCACCGGTGAGGGTGTTGCACAAAAGCTTTATGACCGAATTGCACCAGTGGTTAATCAAGATAAGGTTAAAATTATTCAACTGCAATTTTTGGAAAAAGAAACATTCAAGCGGCATATAGACGAGCTGCGGGCGACCTATCAAATCACGGCGATTGTTGGTACGGTACCGATTGATTATCAAAATATTCCTTTCTTTTCGGCATTTGATATTTTCTTTGACCGAGAGCTTGAGGTCTTTCAGCGGATTGTTGCGGACGATTTACCACTTGAGCAGATGGTTGACCGCTTGACAGGGGTCTTGACCTCAGTTGGCTCGGTAGCAGATTTGTTAAAAGAGTTATCGTTTAGCCTGACAGCGATTGAAAAACAATTGCAGGTTGTTGTCGATCCAGATATTAATCTTGGTATTTTACTACATTTGGCATTCTTGATTGATGGCTTGATTGCTTCAAATCCGGGACGTAATTTTGATGATTTAGATAATTATGTGATGACAAAGCGCTATGAAATGGATACCGTTCGAGTCAATCTAATGACGCTTGAGAAAAAATATCATGTTGAGATTTCAGAGGATGAAATTGCGTATATCACCCAAATGATTATTGAAAATGCAGTAAATCATCGATAAAAGTTATTAAACGCACACTTTTTAGTTAGTGTGCATTGAAAAAAAGCCACTGTGCAGATATGGTTTTAATGTATAAAGCCTATCAGCAGTGGTTTTTACTGTTTTTAAATTTAGGCACGCCTTTTGCTAGTATAATCAATGGAGAGGTGGTAAAAAATGAGTAAAAAGAACATTATGTTAGTTTGTTCCGCAGGAATGAGCACCAGTTTATTAGTAACAAAGATAGAAAAAGCAGCACTTGAGCAAAACATTGACGCAAATATCTTTGCAGTTTCAGCATCAGAAGCTGATTCAAAGATAGCAGATGAAAAGATTGATGTGCTCCTACTTGGACCACAAGTTCGTTTCATGGAAAAACAATTCAATGAAAAAGTTTCTGGCAAAGATATTCCTGTTGAGGTTATCAATATGTCAGATTATGGCTTGATGAATGGTGAAAATGTCTTGAAACGTGCTGTAGATTTGATTAACAAATAGAAAGGGAGTCTGATGGGAGAAGAACAATTACAAGCTGTTATGGGATTGATTGTGAATGCAGGTAACGCTAAGAGCGATGCAATGGAGGCAATTCATGCGGCTAAGGAAGGCAATTTTGCCTTAGCAGATGAAAAGATTAAGATTGCCGAGCAGTCGCTAGTCGAAGCACATCATTCACAAACAGGATTATTGCAAGAAGAAGCTCGTGGTAATTCAATGGAAATTAATCTATTGACAATTCACAGCCAAGATCATTTGATGACGAGTATCACTTTCAATGATTTAGCTAAAGAAATCATTGAAGTCTACAAAAAGCTTGCTGACTAGATTTTGATTAAAAATTTAGTAGGTTATCATTGGTATTTACCACATGCTTGTGGTTAAATAATAATTGTTTCTAGCCTAATGGTTAGAAACGGATTGTTACAGCAGTTAATACCTGCTGTATTCATCTATTCTCTGAATTATTCAGAGAATAGCGCTATTGTTTAGTTTTATTTTTTGATAAGGCAAGCGTCTTGTAGATGAAAGACAAACACCGAAATTATAAAAAAGTTATTCCGTGTTTTTCATCGCTTGGCTTGTTGAAATGATGAAGCAAATTTATTAATTTGGAGGAAACGAAATGAATGGTTTAGTAAACGTTATGGAGAAGTACATGCTTCCTGTAGCAACTAAGGTTGGTTCACAGCGTCATTTAAATGCAATCATGAACGCTTTCTTAGCAATCCTTCCGATAACGATGTTAGGTTCAATAATCACTTTGATTAATGTAGTCATTCGTGATTTTCCTAATGTTATCTTACAGGTGTTAGGCAAGGAACAAACATATGACGTATCAAAAGTTCCGGTATTGGCAGATATTGTAAATATTGACGGAATCGTTTGGGGTGGAACTCTGATGATTATCGGACTTGTATTTGCTTTTTCATGGGGCTATCATTTAGCGAAATCATACAAGAATGCTGATCCTTTCTCAGGTGGTCTTGTATCAATTGCTTCATTCTTCTCAATGTTGACACTTTCGGTGTCAGTTGACTTGGGTGTCATTCCAAAAGCTGCTTTGAAAGCAGTTCAAAAAGCTGTTTCTGCTGGCACATTAAACCTAGCAGTAGATGGTAAAGGTGCTGCTACAGCATCAGCTTGGGCAGTAAATCCTAGCGATTTAAATGCCAATGCTTACTTAGCAATTATGTTATTCTGTGGGATTGCCGTTACTTTATATGTTAAATTAGCGCAAACCAACTTGAAGATTAAATTACCAGAATTGGTTCCACCGAATGTATCAAAACCATTTGAAGAAATTATTCCAATTGGTATTGCTGTTTATGGTATTTCAATCGTATTCTACCTATTAAACAACAAATGGTTGGGCATCGGACCTATCCAAATCTTTGCAAAATACATTGCAGAACCTTTTGCAAATGTTACACAATCTCTTGCAGCGGTTGTTATCGTTACTGCATTTGTTCATATCTTCTGGTTCTTTGGTATCCACGGCACAAACACGCTTGGTGGTGTTCTAGATGGTATTTGGCAACAACCTTTGTTAAACAACCAAGAAATCTACAACAAAGTTGGACTTGAAAAATTCCATTACTATGCAGCTCATCCAGCTGAAGCTAAGGCTGCCGGCTACGAAATCACTAACTGGGTTCGTAACTCATTTGATATTTATGGATGGCAAACTGGTACTGGTGCAACACTTTGTTTACTAGTTGCAATCTTAATTTTCAGTAAACGTGCGGATTATCGTGCAATTGCTAAGCTTGGTAGTGTACCAGGACTTTTCAATATTAACGAACCGGTAATGTTCGGTCTACCACTTGTGTTAAACGTAGTATATATAATTCCGTTTGTACTTACACCAATTGTTGGTGTGGTTATTGGTTACTTAGCAACTGCGGCTCATTTTGTTAACCCGGCTTGTATCGTGACTTCTTGGACAACGCCGCCAATCTTGAACGCGTTCTTGGCAACCGGTTTTGATCCAAAAGCAGCGTTACTTGCAGCGGTTATCCTATTAATTCAATTCTTAATCTATATTCCATTCGTTATTTCAGCGAATAAATTAGACTACGAAAAAGAAGCTTAAATTTAAGTAGATTTAGCAGTTGATTCTAGGTTGTATACAAGACCTCCTAGTTTCAACTTTTTTATTGAACAAGCATGTCGGTTAAAGGATGTTTATTCCACGTTTAAAAAGGAGGAATAAAAATGAACCAATTTTCAGGATTTTTACTAGCTATCGGGACGCTGATGATCATGTTTCAAAACTGGTTTTGGGCTGTATTTTTGATTGTGCTGGCGGTTATTATTATGCTGCGCTACAAGCCTGCTGCTCCGAAGAAGGAGCTTGATTCAAAAAAATAATAGCAAAATCATTATCAAGTCAGAGATATGTTTAAAGATTGACTAATAGTGTTTGTAGTATTGAACAAAATTTAGATAAGGATAAAGGAGAGTTTACCGTGGGATTATTTGGTTTTGGAAAGAAAGATAAGGAAGAAAAAAAGGCAGTTGTTGAAGAAGTAAAAGAAACAACTACAGCACCAGCTGGCGCAGCTGAAAAAGCTGATGGCAATTATGTTATTGTCAATATGGCATTAAATCAAGAGAAGGTCATTGATTTTCTTGGTGAAAATGGCTATACCTACATCGGCAAGGACGGTATTCGTTTGAAGTTTGAAGTACCGGGTGTAGCTGAGGATGAAGCAGTAAAAATCAAACAGTTAATCAAAGGAACAGAATGGGGCAAAGCGTTATTCTTCAATGTCACGCCTGCATAACAAAGGAGATTTAAGTCATGGAAATAAGACGTACATTAAATGCGCCGGCTAGCTTTATTTACGGAAAAATGGTCGATTCAGCAGTTTTTGACATTCGTCAACAAACGGGTAAAACTTTAAAGCATGATCAATTAACCGGCTTTGAGTATGTCAAGCAATTTTCAGCGAGTCGCCGTGCGAAAATCAAGATACTAGAAGCAAAGAAAGATGAAAAGTATTCTTTTAAAACAACAACATCTCGCAATGCGTATATTACAACCTATTCTCTACAAGCAATTGATGAGAAACATTGCGAAGTGATTTTTGAGGAAAAGATAGAATCATTTGGTTTATTGCAGCAAGTTAATGATGCGTTAGTTAGTATTCCGCTGTCATTTTCAAAGAAACGTCAGCTGCGTGACATGTTTGATGCGTTAGCAAAGGAATATACAGGTTAAGACGTTAAGCTGACCGATAAAAAATTCTCATGATGAAACGAGTAATTATATAGGTATCAATATCTGATATAATTTCTGTCGAATAGTTTTAGCAATAAATTCAAGCAAAATGGAAGAAAATATCTTATACAACCTTTAACGACAAAAATCAGGAGGTGGAGATTGAAGCTAGAAAAAACAGAGGAGAATTTGCAAGCCATTGCTAGATTGATTGAATATGCCTTTAATAAGTCAGCTGGTGTTGAAAAAAGTTCGACTTTTCTTTCACGCTACCAGCATGCAGCATGCTTTGGCGAAATTTCAGACCATCAGGTCACTAGTCTGCTAGTAGCAAATGATTTTACCCTACGTTTTTATCAAACAAATTTAAAAATGGCAGGGATTGGTTATGTTGCAAGCTTTCCTGAGTATCGTGGCGATGGCGGAATCAAACGCTTGATGTCAGAAATGCTGGCAGATCTCTATGATAGCGGCTATGTTGTTTCTAATCTCGCACCGTTTTCTGAGCGCTATTATCGTCAGTTTGGTTATGAAAACACGATTTTTCGTCAAGTCTATACGATACCAACTGAAAGTCTTCAAGGAGTAGTATCAGAAAAACGCGGTAAAGTACTACGTGGGACGTGGCAGGATGAAGCAATCCGAGCAGCTGTTTTAGGACTTTATACGCAAATTATCAACCAAGCAACTGAGAAAAATAGCATTGTCCGTCAGCCGTGGTGGTGGCAAAGGCTGGATGAATATTATCCAGAGCGCTTCATTGCGGTAAGCTTTGACGAAGCTAATCAGCCGTCTGGCTATTTGATTTATCGAATGGTTGGCGCTGAGTTCTTAATCGATGAGCTACGCTCAACCTCAGTATTTGGATTACGCAAACTTTTAACATTTATCAAGTCCCATATTGCCTCGTTTGAGCGCTTTATCTATCATGCGCCGCTAGATGACAGTCTAGTCTGGCTATTCAGTGAACGCAGTGCAATAGAAGTAAGGGAAATTCCCTATATGATGAGCCGAATTGTTAATTTCCGCAAACTGATTAGTGCATTGCCTTTAAAGTGTGACGGCAGCTATATCCTTGAGGTTTCAAAGGATTTATTTTGTCCGTGGAACG
>JAISYB010000019.1 GCA_031270215.1 Streptococcaceae bacterium
CTGCTTTCTCTCCAGCGACTGCATAACTTGCAAAGGCTGCAACTGCCGCTTCTAAAGCAGCTGATTTTTCACTAACAGCCAAAAATGCGCCACGAATACAAGCCAATAGACAACCCGAACCGGTCATTTTAGGAAAATACGGCGTTTCATTCAAAACCTTTATGACCTTATCCCCGTCAGTGATGATGTCAATCTCGCCAGTAACACCAACAATGCAGTTATATTTTAAAGCTACTTGTTTTGCGACTGTTGAAATATCGCTATCTCCACTACCTGCATCAACGCCAACAGCTTGCCATTTAACATCAGCTATGGCGGCAATTTCTCCGGCATTTCCCTTAATCATGGCAAAGCGGACTGTTGCAAGTAATTTTGAAACTGCCGCTTTCCGATACGCTGTTGCGCCTGCTCCGACCGGATCTAAAATGACTGGCTTATTAAGCAGATTACAAGCTAGACCGATTTTTTCCATGGCAGCAAGTTGATGATGATTTAATGTACCGATATTTAAAACTGTGACATCGGCAATTTGAGCGATATCCTCCAGCTCCTCTTGCGCATCTGACATGAAGGGGGACGCCCCGATTGCTAATAAACCATTGGCGGAATCATTTGCCACCACAATATTTGTAATATTATGAACCAATGGATTTTGCTGACGTATTTTTTCAATAAATTTATGATTCATGCTTAAAACCTGCACTTTCTATCTATTTCTACCACTGTTCCTGAGATAATGCCATTTGCCAAAAATCTAGTTCTAACTGACTACTTATTTTAAAGCTTTCCTCCATTGCTTTTAATTCAGACTCATTAGCCTTTTGAGCATGAAAGTCGATGATTTGGCAAAGCTTGGTAATCTGTTGCTCAATTTCATCCCCTGAGTAGGCTTCAATCCAGCGTTGATAGATGGCTTCTGGTGAATGTTGATGAATTAACCTTGAGCTAATTTCAAAATAAAGCCAAGGACAAGGTAGTAAAGCTGCCAAGGTGACTGAAATTGCTTCTGTGTAAAAATTCCGATAAATATGTGAAACATAGTGATAAGCCGTTGGGGCAATCGGCACCGTTTCAATTTCATTTGTCGTAATCAATAATTCTTCAAAGAAATGCTGACGAATTGCTTTTTCACCATTTTCAAAATTCCGACTTGCTTGCTCAAAAAAACATCGAAGCTCATCATCTTCTGTCGTTTGAACAATTAAATCATAGATTTTAGAGAAATGTGCTAGATAATAATAATCCTGAATTAAATAATATCGAAATGCCTTTTTATCAAGATTGCCCTCAGCCAATTGTTCAATAAAGGGATGATTTAAACTTTTTTGCCATAAATCATCGTACTTGATCCGCATTCGTTTAGTAAAATTAACCATAATCACTCCTTTTGATAAATTTAAATTAAGTCAAATGACTCACTAGCCCCGTTTTATCGTCTAATTTTTAACAAGAAATAGTCTGAATAAACAAAAAAACACCACAACTAACCTAGTCATAGTGTCAACAAATCTACATTTATCTAGCCACTTCCCTACGCAAGTATCAACTTAACAGGTTCAAAGGGATCGAGTGCCGCAACTGTCTCTCCACAAAACAGCTGCAATACTTCATCTCAGTCTTGATAAAGACACCCCTAGTGTATCGTCATTTATTCAATTTCCTACATCATATAAAATTTATATCCTGCTTGTCAAATTAGAATTCCTTATCAATTTCATAAGTATCATAAATGCCAAAGCTTTTGACGGTAATCTGATTTTGTTTGAGCTCTGTTATCGCATGATTAATCGTTTCTAAATTTTTGACGGTCATATCAAGTAAAAAAAAGTATTCTCCTAAAACTGTTTTTAACGGACGGGATTCAATTTTTGTCAAATCAATACTATGTAACGAAAATATAGCCAACGCTTGATACAAAGCACCTGCCAAATTTTGAGGTAAAACAAGCGCAAGCGAGGATTTAATGCCAATTTTCGGTAATGGCAATCTATTTGTATCCTGACCAAGCACCCAAAATCTGGTATTATTTAGCGTCACATCTTGAATATCTCGATGAATAATCTCAAGCTGGTACTTTTCCGCCGACAAGCTCGGTGCAATCGCAGCATAAGGCAATTCAGGATGCTCAGCGATAAATCTTGCAGCATAAGCAGTTGAAGGTGTCATCTCCACAGCTACATCTGGGAAATATTCATTCCTAAACTGCTCAGTTTGTGCAAGAGCCTGCGGATGTGAGAAAATTTTCTCAATTGCATTCTCCTTATCTACAACCATTAGCTGCTGGGCGATGGGTAAGATAATCTCATGGCAGACATTGATATCCCCCTTATGAAATAAATAATCAATCGATTGGTGAACCGATCCTTCGATACTATTCTCAATTGGAATAACAGCAACATCAACTTGTTGATGCTCATAGGCATGGATACACTCTGAGATAGTTGCAAGCGGAATGAGCGTTTCATCTGGATAAGCGCTACGGCTTGCTGTATAAGTAAACGAACCGATTGGTCCTAAATAGCCAACTTTCATTTACTCTCCTCCAGCCATTTGATAATTTCTTCTACTATCTCTCTGGGATATTGTCCAGATACCCTGAGCGTATAATCCGCTAATTTTTGATAAATTTTTTGTCGATAATCAAATAATTCCTTTAACGACTCTTTACTCTTTTGCCTAACAATCGGACGAATTTCTGCATTGCGTCCAGACGAAATCCGTGAATAGATTAAATCAAAATCGCCGTCTAAAAAGATAACTTTACTTTGCGCTTGGAGTGCTTCTTGATTTTCCTTATTCATAATCACGCCACCACCTGTTGCGATAATCTGATCTGTCTTGAGTAATTCAACTAAAAGGCGTGTTTCAAGCGTTCTAAATGCTGCTTCACCCTGCATTTCAAAAAAATCAGTGATTATCATTCCAAGCTGCTGAGTTAGAATATCATCCATATCTGCTACAGGTAAATTGACCTCTTCTGCTAATTTCTTGGCAACGGTCGACTTGCCAACACCCATAAAACCAATTAAAATAATTGACATTTGCTTCCTTTCTATCATCATTATGAAGTTATTAGCGGCTCAACTTCGCCAAATCTGCGAAAAAGCGCGGATAACTTGTCGCAATCGCCTCGGAACGCTCCAGTTCAACACGACCTTCTTTAACTAGTAATGCAGCAATTTGCAGCATCATTCCGATTCGATGATCACCGTATGTTGTTACTTTTCCACCGTGAAGACTCTTTCCGCCCTTTATAATTAAGCCATCATCTGTTGGCGTAATATCGGCACCAAGCTTAGATAACTCACACGCAACTGCATCTATTCGGTTCGTTTCCTTAACCTTTAGCTCCTCAGCATCTCGGATAACCGTTACCCCTGAAGCTTGTGTTGCAAGCAGGGCTATAATTGGCAGCTCATCAATCAAGCGTGGAATGATAGCACCTGAAATTTCCGTTGCTACCAGCTCACTTGTTTTTACAATAACAGTTCCGGCAACATTATTATCGCTTTGCGTTTCTTCGATTGAAAGCTTGCCACCCATTGCCTGAATGACATCAATAATCCCTGTTCTTGTTGGATTTAAGCCGACATTTTTAATTGTGATTTGACTATTTGGAACAATCAAACCGGCGACCATAAAGAAAGCGGCTGAGGAAATATCTCCCGGTACTAGTACTTCTTGAGCGACTAGCTGCTGCGAACCACGCAATTTAACCAGCTTATCCTCAACGGTTATCTCGCCACCAAATTGGCGAATCATATCCTCAGTGTGATCGCGCGTTTTTTCCTTTTCAATAATTACCGTTTCACCCTCAGCCTGTAAAGCAGCAAAAATAATTGCTGATTTAACCTGTGCTGAAGCAATCGGCATGGTGTAAGTAATCGGAGTTAGCTTGCTACCTCCTGTAATTTCAATTGGGGGTGTTTCTAAATTACCAACACCACGAGCAACAACACCCATTTGCCTAAGCGGGTTGAGTACGCGGTTCATCGGACGTTTAGCGATTGTATCATCTCCAAATAAGGTAGTTGTAAAATCACTACCAGCTAAAATTCCTGAAATCAGACGAATAGATGTCCCAGAATTACCGATATCAATCGGTTGCTTAGCTGCCTTAAGATGTTCAAAACCATCTCCTTGTACTCGAATAATTTCCCCATCATCTTCAATTTTGACGCCTAATTGCTCAAAAGCATGTAATGTGCTTAAACAATCCTCTGCACGCAAAAAATTTTTAATGACCGTTTCACCATGACTAATCGCACCAAACATGATACTGCGATGCGAAATTGACTTATCTCCCGGCACCTCAATGGTGCCATTTAGTCCCGTAGCATTGATTTTTAACTGCATAAAATCTCCTTATTTTTTACATTTCATAACAATCATACAATGTGTTTGCTTTAATTAATGCCTTAGCGCGTAATAGATCATCAAGATTTTTAAACGATAGCTGTAATGCACCGGTTGCTTCAGTTTCCATGATTTTGATATTGATAATCGATAAATCATCCGGAACAAATAATCCCAATATTTGATGAACTACCCCCGGTGTATCTGGAATATCAACAAATAAATCATAAAATGCCGGAATTGCACCATTTTGATGAATTGCCATCGTCTGACGAAAGTCTTTTGCGGCAGTGAAAAATGACATTATCTCATCAAAGCTGCCACGAGCAACCAAATCCTTAATCTCTGAAATTTGTCCAAGACATTCCTCCAAGCGCTCCAACATAATTGCTTGATTACTTAGTAAAATATCCGTCCACATCCTTGGATCACTTGATGCAATCCGAGTCATATCACGAAATCCACCCGCTGCCAAATCCTTAGCAAGCGGAAAATCACTGCTAAACGTCTTAGTCTGCAATACTAATCCTGCTGCTAATACATGTGGCAGGTGACTTACCATACTGGTAATATTATCGTGAACCTTAGCATCTAAACGGATAAATTTTGCTTTTAGGGCAGAAAGATAGCTTTGAAATTCAACAATAACCGCCTCCGGAACATTACTTGCTGGCGTTAGAATATAGTAGGCATTTTCAAATAAATCAAGGCGTGAAGCTGCTGCCCCCGTTTTATGACTGCCTGCCATTGGATGTCCACCAATAAAATATAAAGCTGTTCCGGCAAAAAGATGCTCGGCAGCCGATACGATTTCTCCTTTCGTGCTACCTGCATCACTGATAATTACCTGATGCTTAAATGGTAAATTAGCCAACTCTGCCATAAACAATAGAGATTGTTTGACTGGTGTTGCAAGGATAATCACATCTGCCTTGAGCGCTTCCTTTGAAAAATCAGTTGAAAATTCATCAATAATTCCCAAGCTTTTCGCCATCTTTAAACGCTCAATATTTCTGCCAACACCGATAACGTAGGTATTTTCATTTTGCTTAAAGCCTCTAGCAATCGTGCCACCAATTAAACCCACACCAACGATTAAAACTCTTTTATCTATCATCTCAAAATCCTTTGACATATGCTGCATGCTGATGAACCGCTTCAATCAACTCCTCTAGATTATCGCTAGAGAATTTCGTTAAAATTGCTTGTGCCAGCTCAGTTGCGACAACTGCTTCTAAAACAACACTCGCAGCGGGCACTGCTGTCGCATCACTACGCTCAACGCTTGCCTTAAAAGGCGCCTTTGTGTCAATATCAACACTCATCAAAGGCTTATAAAGTGTCGGAATAGGCTTCATCACCCCACGGACAATAATCGGCATCCCATTTGTCATGCCGCCCTCAAAGCCACCGAGCTTATTAGTCTGACGTGTATAACCAGCTTCTTTTTCCCAAAGGATTTCATCCATGACCTCTGAGCCTTTTAGCTTTCCAGCTTCAAAGCCGACGCCAAACTCAACCCCTTTGAAAGCATTAATCGAAACGACTGCTTGAGCAAGCTTGCCATCAAGCTTTTGATCCCATTGTGTATAGCTCCCTAAACCGACTGGTACATTATCTACTCTGACTTCGACAATTCCACCGATAGTATCCCCTGCTTGTTTTGTTTGGTCAATTAAATCCTTCATCGCCACTTCAACGCTTGAATCAACTACACGAAGCTCAGAATTATCAGAAATAGCCTTAATCTCAGCAACACTCAAGTAATCTGGCACATCAGCTGCAATTCCACCTAAATTTATCACATGCCCTGCAACTGTCATTCCAACCTCTGATAAAATTTGCTTTGCAACCGCACCGATTGCCACACGCATGGTTGTTTCTCGTGCAGATGAACGCTCCAAGACATTTCGTAAATCAGAAAAACGGTATTTAATGCCACCAACCAAATCGGCATGCCCTGGGCGTGGCTTGGTAAGTCGACGCATTTTTTTCACTTTTTCACTGACTGGCTCACTTGACATAATTTCTGTCCAATTTTTCCAATCTTTATTTTCAACCACTAATGTCAATGGTGAGCCTAAGGTTAATCCGTGACGTACACCGCTAGTAATCCGCACTTTATCCTTTTCAATCAACATTCTACCACCACGACCGTAACCTGTCTGACGGCGTGCCAGCTCTTGATTAATGTCATCAGCAGATATAGCTAAGCCTGCTGGCAAGCCTTCGATAATCGCCGTTAATTCTGAGCCATGACTTTCGCCCGCTGTAAAAAATCGCATCATTTTCTCCTTTTAATTGTTCACTATTGCAAATAGTCCTTCATCTCAGTTAAATCAATTAGATTAATCCTTGCTTCTCCGATTTTTTCTAAGACAATCGTTTTAATTTTTGCACCACGTGCTTTTTTATCATGACTTAGCGCATTGTATAACCTATCGACTTCCCAAGGCGTGTGGGTAATCGGCAAATGAAATTTCTCAAGTAGCTCTATCAACTGAGCTGTCACACCCTTAGGCGTCAAGCCTTTTGCTTCCGCAATGCGATTCATCTGTACCATACCAATTGCCACGCCCTCGCCATGTGTCACAACACCATAGCCTGCTGTGGCTTCAATCGCATGTCCAATCGTATGCCCAAAGTTTAAAATCAAACGCAAGCCATTATCTAGTTCATCTTCTACTACAACCTTGCGCTTAATATTACAACATGCATAAATGACTTCCTCAGCATGTTCAATCAAATCAAACTCATCTTTAAGTGTCTTAAGCCTCTCCCACAGCGCAACATCAGCAATCGCTGCGTATTTAACAATCTCGGCAATTCCTTCACGAACACGTCTATCCTCTAGCGTTTGTAGAACTTTCGGATCGATTAAAACACCGTCCGGCTGTGTAAATGTGCCAACCATATTCTTGGCAACAGAAGTATTAACGCCTGTCTTGCCACCAATTGAGCTGTCAACTTGTGCCACTAAGGTTGTTGGAATTTGCAGAAAATGAATCCCTCGCATATAAGTTGAAGCAACAAATCCTGCCAAATCACCGACAACTCCGCCACCTAAAGCAATAATTCCATCACTTCGTGTCACTTTATTTTCAGCTAAAAAGAGATAAGCCGACTCAGCAGTCTTTAAGCTTTTACTTGCTTCACCTTCAGGGAAAATAAAGCTTATAACCTTAAAACCGCTCGCCTCAAGACTCGCTTGAACATCAGCCAAGTACAAATCAGCAACACGACTGTCTGTAATAATCGCCACCGTTTGAGGTGACCATAAATCTTTTGCCCATATACCAATAGAAGCTAATGCACCTTTTTTAATGACAATATCATATGGATGGCTTGGTAAATCAACGTTTAAAATCATGGAAATATTCACTCCTAACTTATCTTCTCTTCTAGCTGTGCTTTAATCACATCAATCGGCATATCCTGACCTGTCCAGCATTTAAAGCTTTCAGCTGCTTGGTAGAGTAGCATAAATAATCCATTGCGACAAGTCGCGCCTTGAGCCGCTGCCTGCTTTAAAAACTCGGTTTCTAATGGATTATATACCACATCAATTACCAAATGCTTTGACGTTAGTACTGAACAATTGGGAATTGGTGTCACCTCTTTTAGCTCTCCCATACCAACGCTCGTCGCATTAACTAATAAACGAGCGCTAGCAATCTCTTGATTTAACAATGCTGTATCAGCAAGATCATTTAAAACTAGCTTGCGCCCCAGCTGCTCACTCATTTGATCAATCCTCAGTTTTTCATCTGCAAAGCCTGACCACCTGCGAGTAAAAACAACTAAATCTTCAACGCCATCAAGCATTGCCTGCGCAATAATCGCTGTCGCAGCACCTCCTGCACCAATCACTACCATTTTATCTGCTGCTGCTTTAAAGCCGAGTTCATATGCCGAGCGCATAAAACCAACACCATCTGTGTTATGTCCGATTAATTTACCATGATTATTGATGATTGTATTAATTGCCCCAATCACCCTTGCTGCATCAGTCAACTCATCAACCTGCTCAATCAAAGACTGCTTATAAGGCATTGAGATATTGACACCATACATATCAAGCGTCCTGATACTCTCAGTTATTTGCGATATTTGATTTGCTTCAATCTCAAATGCTAAATAAACACCATTTATCCCCAAAGCTTGAAATGCCGCATTATGAATGAATGGTGACAAGCTATGCTTAATCGGCTTGGCAACAACTCCTGCCAGACGGGTATGACCATTAATCTCCATTTCCTAACTCCTTATCTCTAGACAAACCACTGCACTAAGTATAGCAAAATAAGAGGTTATTTGCACTTCCACTATTTCTAGCTTGTTTGTAATCAATCTATATCTCAAAGTAGCCAAAACTTGCACAGAATATCGGATTAGTCCTACGAAATATCCCAATTTTATTCTTTTAAGCTTTTAATAATCTTTTTTCTAAAAATTAAATCAATAAATTTATAAAAAAGTATTGAAATATTATTTCGGAAGATGTATGATTGATCTATAAATAAATGGAGGAATATTTCATGAATGGTATCTCAATCTTTTTAAGCGAAGAATTAACTGATGAAATCAGGGAGTATGTTAAAAGCATGCACCAAATCGGCTTTACCGGCATCTTCACTTCGCTACATATTCCAGAAGATGATGCTTCGATGTATCTTGAACGCTTAACGCAGCTCGGAGCACTTGCGAAGGCTGAAGGCATGACATTAATGGCGGATATTTCCGGCAAATCCTTAGAATATGCAGGCTTCTCACTTGACCTTTCCGATGGGCAAATTGAGCGATTAAAGCAAATCGGAATTACCGGCTTACGAATGGATTACGACATTTGCAATCAAAAGATAGCCGAGCTGTCACATCATTTAACGATTGGATTAAACGCCAGTACAATAACCAAAAGTGACATCGACGAGTTAAAGCAGTACGGCGCAAATTTTTCAAACTTCCAAGCATGGCACAACTACTATCCAAGAGTTGAAACTGGCTTAGATAAAGATGTATTTATCAAAATCAATCAGTGGCTAAAAGTTAACGGACTTAAAGTTTTCGCTTTTATTTCTGGCAATGGCAAGCTCAGAGGCCCACTTTTTGATGGACTTCCAAGCTTAGAAATACATCGTAATCTGAATCCCTTAGCTGCCTATCTATCGCTAAAGGAGTACGACGTTGAGAATATCTTTATCGGAGACCCAATGATTAATCGACGTACAATCAATCAATTCGATTATTATCTGAACCAGCAACAAATCATTTTAGAGGTAGAGGATATTTCCAGTCAATATTATCAGCACGTCCTAGGTGAGCATGTTAATCGTCAAGATGTTGCACGTGACGTCGTTCGCAGCGCCAAAAGTCGAATGAAAATGGTACCAGACATTCACCGTGAATTTACCATTGAACGACATCTGGGAGCTGTTACGATTGATAATTGCTACTACGGTAGATACATGGGTGAAATCCAAGTAGTCAAACATGATTTGCCACGCAACAATCGTGTCAATGTTGTCGGTATCGTAATTGATGAGGATAAACCATTGATTGAGTTAATTACAGGTGGCACAAGGTTCAAATTAGTTGCAGAAAGAATTTGTCAAATTCAACAGTAGCTAATTTGGCAATTAAAAACAGAAAGGAGTTTTAAAGCATGAATTTAGAAAGCTTAGGTACTGAACAAAGAAATCCAAGCACGATGAATTTAGACGAGTTATCAATTGAAGAAGCGCTCTTTAAAATGAACGCCGAGGATCAAAAGGTCGCTATGGCAGTCAAGGAGGTTCTACCAGATATAGAAAAGGTCGTTCAAAAAGTTATCGAAACCTTCAATCAAGGTGGCAGATTAATTTATATCGGTGCAGGTACAAGTGGTCGATTAGGTATCTTGGACGCAGCTGAATGTGTCCCAACTTTTGGTGTCACTTCTGAGATGGTCATAGGCGTTATCGCAGGAGGTAATGAAGCAATGACGGTTGCTGTTGAAGGCGCAGAGGATTCCTTAGAGCTTGGTCGCCAAGATTTAGTTAATCTTATTTTGACGGATAAAGACTATGTTATAGGCATCGCAGCTAGCGGCCGAACACCATATGTTATCGGTGCTTTAAATTATGCCAAAAGTATCGGTTCAAAAACAGCAGCACTCTCCTGTAATAAAAATGCTGAAATCAGCCAAATTGCTGATTTGAGCATTGAGGTCAACTGCGGCGCTGAATTTCTAACCGGTTCAACCCGATTAAAATCCGGCACTGCTCAAAAGCTTGTCTTAAATATGATTTCAACCGTTGCGATGATTGGCATTGGTAAAGTCTATGGCAATTTAATGGTTGATGTCAAAGCAACCAATATCAAACTAGTTGAACGCGCTAAGCAAATCATCATGGCAGCAACGTCTTGTGACTATCAAACGGCTAGTAAGTATTTCATGCTGGCAGATAAAAACGCTAAAGTAGCCATCGTAATGATTTTAACCAACACATCCAAGGCGGAAGCTGAGGAAAAATTAATTCAAGGTAATAATTTTATCAAAAATACTATTTCTATTTAGGAGGTTATTATGGCAAACGAAAAAATCAAGCAACTCGCAAAAGCAATTTACGACAAAGTGGGTGGAATGGATAATGTGAATAAAATTCGGCACTGTATGACACGTGTCAGAATGGATATTATCGATTATGACAAGGTTAATCTAGAAGCGTTAAAGTCAATTAGCGGCGTATTAGGGGTTGTTGAAGATGATACCCTTCAAGTCGTTATCGGTCCAGGTACAGTCAATAAGGTTGCTCAAGAAATGGTTGATATGGCAGGTGTCAAGCTGGGTGAAGCGCTCCACGGAAAATCTGACCGAGAGCTTGTGGAGGAAAAAGCGAGTCAGATGAAAGCCGCCCAAAAAGAAAAACACCAGAGTAATTCACCATTCAAAAAAATCTTAAAAGCTATTTCCAATATCTTTGTCCCGATGATTCCAGCATTTGTCGGCGCAGGAATTATTGGCGGAATCGCAGCTGTCATGTCAAACTTAATTGTTGCTGGCAGTCTTTCAAACAACTGGCAACAGTATGTAGAAGTGTTAAACATTATTAAAAACGGAATTTTTGCTTATTTAGTACTTTATACTGGGATTAATAGCGCAAATGAATTTGGTGCAACGCCATCGCTTGGTGGTGTGATTGGTGGTGTAACCATGCTGACAGGCATGAATATCGAAAAGCCATTACCAAATCTATTTACTAACGGTACGCTCTCAGCAGGGCAAGGCGGAATTATCGGTGTAATCTTCGCTGTCTGGCTACTTTCACTGCTTGAGAAACAATTGCATAAAATTGTTCCTGATTCCGTTGATATTATCATCACACCAACGATTTGTCTATTAGTCATCGGTCTAGCGACCATCTTCCTCATCATGCCAATTGCCGGTATGGTTTCAAATAGCTTAGTCGGTGTGATTAATACCATTCTTGAAAAAGGTGGAATTGTCGCAGGCTTCACGCTCGGTTTAACCTTCTTACCAATGGTCATGTTCGGCTTACATCAGATTTTGACCCCAATTCATATGGAGATGATTACGCAAACAGGTCAAACCTTACTTTTACCGATTTTAGCAATGGCAGGCGCAGGGCAAGTCGGTGCCGCAATCGCTTTATGGGTACGTTTAAGAAAAGATACGCAATTAGTTAAGATGATTAAAGGTGCGCTTCCGGTTGGTATCTTAGGAATCGGTGAACCATTAATCTACGGCGTAACTCTACCACTCGGACGTCCGTTTATAACAGCATGTGTTGGTGGTGGTATTGGCGGTGCTGTCATTGGGGCATTTGGTAATGTCGGTAGTATCGCAATCGGACCAAGTGGCGCTGCATTAGTTCCCTTAATCGCTAATAATCAATGGCTTTCTTATGTCTTAGGATTACTCGCAGCCTATGCTGGTGGATTTATCGTAACCTTCTTCTTTGGTATTCCAAAAGATATGAAATCATAAAAATTAAAAAATATTAAGGAAGGCAAGGAAAACCTTGCCTTTTCCTATCAAACAGGATTTAATAGATTTAAGGGATACTGTAACATAAGACTTCTCCTACTATTTAATGTTCGTGATTTGCAAAAGACAGGTAGCGTCGATTAGTCAGCACCTAAGCGAAAACTGCTAAGGCACACCACTAGCTTTTCCGTAAATGTCTAGAAAGCGATAAATTTTTGAACATTGACGAATGAAATGCCTGCAATTTCCTAATTTTCTACGTCACAAAACGCCGAACACCACCTTCGTTTAAAGGAGCAATTAAAATGCAACAAAATATTATTTTATCTATTAAAGATGCTAGAGGCTACTTACCGAGGTCTGAGCAAAAAATCGCAGATTATATCTTAGAGCACAGCAACGAGGTTGTAACATTAAGTGCACAAGAATTAGCTAAACGGGCAGAATCAAGCCCCGCAGCAATTATTCGCTTTTGTCGTTCGATTAACATCAATGGCTTTACTGATTTAAAAATTCTACTCTCAGCCAACCTTGGTAGCAGATCAAATGAAATGTACACCGAAGTTGAAGAAAAAGAGTCTACAGCAGCGATTAAACAAAAACTTAATCTTCGCTTCCACCACGCTTTGGAAAGAACGGCGGATTTATTAGATGATGTAGCACTTAACGCTGCTTTATTTGAGGTTGAAACGGCAGAAATCATCTTTGTTTATGGACTTGGCGCCTCTTCATTAGTGGCTCAAGACGTCTATCAAAAATTCATTCGACTAGGCTGCAATGTCTTTCATTCGCTTGACCAGCACCTCTTTGCTTCTATTTTAGCAACGACTGATAAAAAAAGCTTGTTTATTGGTATTTCAAATGCCGGTGAAACATCAGAGGTACTAACCCTTCTTGAAATCGCTAAAGACAATCAGATTAAGACGATTGGGATTACTCAAAATCAAGACTCACAGCTCGCACGCAATAGTGATATTTTGCTTTTAACTGCTAAGGGTGAGGAAGCCGCTTTAAGAAGTGCCGCAACCGCCTCCCTCATCGCTCAGCTTTATATTATTGACGTTTTATTCTTTATGTATGCTTCCAAAAACTATGATGCAACACTTCAAAAAATTCAAACCTCAAGAGATACGATTGATCAGCTAAAGAGGCGAAGGTGAATAGACCCACATAACTTTCGTAGCTCATGAGGACAATCTAAACGCCGTCCTTTTTATTCCTATACAAATACTATTTTTTGCTACTTGGTAGCATTTTTTTGTGCTCACAACTTCTTCTCGTACCCTAAAAACCGGCATGGTGAGAAATTTACATCATAGAAACGACCGAATATTACAAAGCGGTGAAACAAAAACATCAAAAAAGGAAGTCGCAAAGATGACTTCTAAATACGTTTCAAAATTCACATTCACTCTAAAAGATTTTATTAAATTTTAAAACACACAAAAACCCCACCTATTAGCTTTTTCAAGCGATAGATGGGGATAAAATCGTTTAGAATTTTTGATTACTTCAATGTTACTGATGCGCCAACTTCTTCCAAAGTAGCCTTCAAGCTTTCAGCTTCTTCAGTTGAAATATTTTCTTTGATTGGGCTTGGTGCGCCATCAACTAATGCTTTAGCTTCTTTAAGACC
The DNA here is from genome assembly GCA_031270215.1 of Streptococcaceae bacterium. Taxonomy (GTDB): domain Bacteria; phylum Bacillota; class Bacilli; order Lactobacillales; family Streptococcaceae; genus MMGLQ5-1. The sequence goes on from JAISYB010000019.1 coordinate 13,980, forward strand.
TAAACCAGTTGCTTCACGAACTGCTTTGATTACTTTAACTTTTTGATCGCCTACTGCAGTTAATTCTACAGTAAATTCTGTTTGAGCTTCTGCTTCAGCAGCGCCAGCACCAGCTGCACCAGCTACAGCTACAGGAGCAGCAGCAGATACGCCAAATTCTTCTTCGATTGCTTTTACTAAGTCGTTTAATTCTAAGATAGTAGCTTCTTTTAACTCAGCTACGATGTTTTCAATGTTTAATGCCATTGTGTAAATCCTCCATTTTTATAATTTAAATTATTTGTGTTAAGCAGCAATTACGCCACTTCTTCCTTTGCTTCTGCCACAGCGTTGACTGCGTATGCAACGTTTCTGACAGGCGCTTGAAGTACAGATAAAAGCATAGAAAGTAAACCGTCTTTGTTTGGCAATTTTGCAAGTGCAATAATTTCCTCAACGCTTGATACTTTACCTTCAATAATACCGCCTTTGATTTCAAGGTTTTTTACTGTTCCAGCAAAATCATTTAAAATCTTAGCAGGTGCAACAACGTCCTCATTTGAAAAGGCAACAGCTGTTGGTCCAGAAAATACTTCTTCCAATCCTTCTAAGCCTTGCTTTTGAGCAGCACGACGCAAAATAGAATTTTTGATTACCTTAAACTCAATGCCGTTATCACGTAATTGTTTACGCAAGTTCGTCACTTCTTCTACCGTCAAACCACGAGAGTCAACGATAACAGCTGAAGCAGCGGCAGCAAATTTTTCAGTAACTTCTTCTACGATTGCAGCTTTTTTAGCAATTATAGCTTCGCTCATTTTTTCACCTCCGTCTTTCTATCGTGAAATTAAAAAAACTCCACGTCTTTAAGACACAGAGATACCATCTTCTTTATGGTGCCTCGGTAGGATATTAAGACTTACGTCCCCTACTGTCTTAGGTCATATTTTAACCTCACATAGAATACCATATTTTTTTGAATGACACAAGTGTTTTGAAAAATTTACAAAAAATACTCTAACTATTAGCAGTTAAATATTCATAGAAACAATTACCGACTCAATCATTTTTTATCTGTTTTTATAATTAATTCCACCACAAAAATGGAATAGCTTATCGTATTAAATATCTTTATCCGAAAAATCTTAATATTATCAAACAATTAAAAAAGCTGTATAAAGTCTTTTTTGACCTCTAATACAGCTAATATGTTTACTTTTTAAATTTAAAAGCTTTGAACATCTACCTTGATACCAGGACCAAATGTCGTTGTAACTGTTAGGTTAGTGATATAAGTTCCCTTAGCAGTTGAAGGTTTTGCTTTAACAATAATGTCATGGATTGTTTTGAAGTTTTCAACTAGCTTCTCTGTATCAAATGATACCTTACCAACTGGTACATGAATGTTCCCAGCTTTATCTACACGGTATGTTACTTTGCCTGCTTTAACTTCTTCGATTGCTTTTGTTACATCCATTGTAACAGTTCCTGTTTTAGGATTAGGCATCAAGCCTTTTGGCCCTAAAACACGTCCTAAGCGACCTACAACAGCCATCATATCAGGTGTTGCAACAACAACGTCAAAGTCAAACCAGCCACCATTGATTTTAGCAACTAGCTCGTCTTCACCAACAAAGTCAGCGCCGGCAGCTTCTGCTTCCTTAGCTTTGTCACCCTTGGCAAAAACTAAAACCTTTTGTGTTTTACCAGTTCCGTTTGGCAAGACAACTGCCCCACGGATTTGTTGATCTGCTTTTTTAGGATCAATGTTTAAGTTATAAGCAACGTCAACAGTTGCGTCAAATTTTGCGATATTTGTTTCTTGTGCTAATGCAACAGCTTCTTCTACTGAATAAACTTTAGTCGCATCAACTTTTTTCAAAGCATCTTGTAATTTTTTGCTTTTTTTAGCCATTTTTATTATCCTCCTTAAGAATGTGGTCTAACGGTTCTCTCCTCCCACATGATTTACCATTTCTAGTAAAATCTACTGCGTGTGGGTTTTAAGTTCTGATTATTCAGAAACAGTGAATCCCATACTACGTGCAGTACCTTCGATCATACGCATTGCAGCTTCAACATTTGCAGCGTTTAGATCGGCTTGTTTTAATTCAGCGATTTCTTGAATTTGCGCCTTAGTAACAGTTGCAACCTTCTTCGTATTTGGTTCGCCAGAGCCCTTTTCCACTTTTGCAGCTTTTTTAAGTAAAACGGCAGCCGGTGGTGTTTTTGTGATGAAGGTAAATGAACGGTCTTCATAAACTGAAATCACAACGGGGATAATTAAGCCAGCCTGATCTGCAGTACGTGCATTGAATTCTTTAGTGAATCCCATAATGTTGACACCTGCTTGACCTAATGCTGGACCTACTGGTGGAGCTGGAGTCGCTTTACCTGCAGGAATTTGCAATTTAACGATTTTTTCTACTTTTTTTGCCACGGTACAAACCTCCTTAAGTTCCGTGATGTGGTTATATTGGAGTTGATATTTCTCCTCCCACGCCATGTATGTAAAACACATACCTTGACATAATAGCAAAATTACCATCATTTTTCAATAGTTACGACTAGCTTTTCTAAAAAGTTAGAAATAAGTCGTCTTGCACAATCGCTATGAATGGCGTTATACTTTATTAAGGCAACAAAGGGGAGGAATGAAGTTTCATGGAAAATAATAATAAAAATTGGTTCATCTTAGTGGCAATCGGTTTGTTTACCTTTATGTCAGCACTGGACTCGTCTATTATTAATATCGCATTACCAACAATCGCAAAGCAGTTACATATTCCGATGAACGAAGCCACGTGGTCCGTTTCGATTTATTTAATCGTTATCTCAGGGCTACTAATCTTTTTCGGTCGCCTTGGAGACATCTTTGGCAAGATTAAAATCTTTCGGATTGGGACGCTCGTCTTTACAGTTGGCTCTCTTCTAGCGGGCTTTGGCTTTGGCATTTACTTCTTGTTATTTGCTCGGTTTGTCCAAGCAGTCGGTGCAGCAATGACGACAAGTAATAGTCTAGGCATTACAACTGAATCATTTCCACCAAAACTAAGAGCAAGAGCCTTGAGTTTTCTCGGTGTTTTTGCTTCCCTTGGTGCAGTCACCGGCCCAGGTCTTGGCGGTTTAATCCTCCAATTTCTTCCATGGAGCTATATCTTCTGGATTAATGTCCCAATCGGTATCTTTGCCATGCTGATGGGTGAGAAGCTATTTCCAAAAAATCCGCCTGCTAAAGCTACTTTAGCCATCGATTACTTCGGAACGGCTGTCTTCTTTCTAACGATTATCTCCCTCTTTTTAGGCATTGAAATCGGGCAAATAAAAGGATTTTCCAATTCCCTAGTTCTCGCTTTAATCTCACTAAGCTTTGTCTTATTGGCTTTGTTTATTTGGCAAGAAAGAAGAATTGCTACGCCACTCATTCATCTTAACATCTTTAAAAATCAGCTATTCACGATTAGTCTAATTGCCGCCTGCTTGATTTACATGACTAATTTCTTTGCTAATATCATCATGCCCTTTTATTTACAAAATTTTCTAGGTTGGTCTCCTGGACTTGCCGGTCTACTTTTGATGTCTTTTCCTATCACTATGCTAATTGTTAGCCCAATTGGTGGCTTTCTCGGTGATAAATTTGACAAGGAAAAAGTGACTGCTATCGGAATTACAATTGTCGTCATTGCACAGCTTGGCTATACCTTGCTTGGTTATCACGCTACATTTCTAACAGTTGCGATTGTCACAGTCTTAAATGCCACTGGTTCAACACTTTTTCAAGCTTCAAATAGTGCCTTAGTCATGGAAGAGGTTGACAAAAAATACCTTGGAATCGCCGGTTCAATCAATGCACTTGCGCGTAATATTGGCATGATTTCAGGTATAACGCTTGCTTCAATTGTTTTATTTATGAGCATAAGTCATCAAGCTGATAAACACGTCAACGACTACTTGCCAAGTCACCCTGAGTATTTTTTAAACGCAATGCGTCTTGCTTTTTACATTTCAACTGCTTTAGCCTTCGTAACGCTCATCACAGTTGCTTGGCGTTTAGTTAAATCACTAAAAACAAAGATTGCTTAATCAGTTAAAAGTGCTCGCTGATGATTTTTAAAATTTTACTCGTAAAAATTAGGCAATTGCTTGCAAATTAATCTATTTTCCCAGTCACTAAGCGCCGCCAAACCGCAAATTTTCAACTTAACACCTTAAACCATTCGGAAAATCCGTACTTTATCAGACAAAAATATGGCATAATATATGAGATAGTCGAAAGTCAGCGCTCCTTTATCGCTTGAAATTTATCTATTTCTAAATTCGACACGACATTTAAACTATCAGTATGGGTGAGAAAATACTGAATACCTTGTACTAACCTTTTACTAAACATATATAGAAAGGATTTTTATTTTCAATGAAAAACAATCGCAAAAGCTGGTTAATTTTAGTGGCAGTCGGCTTATTTACCTTCATGTCCACTTTAGATTCTTCCATTATTAACATCGCTTTACCAACAATTGCAAAGCAGCTTAAAATCCCAATGAATGAAGCCACATGGTCTGTTTCGACTTATTTGATTGTCGTTTCAGGTTTACTCATCTTCTTTGGCAGATTGGGTGACATCTTTGGCAAGATTAAAATCTTTAAAATCGGTACGGTCATCTTTACACTTGGCTCACTATTAGCGGGAATTAATCTAGGCATTTACTTCCTATTATTTGCCAGATTTATCCAAGCGGTCGGTGCAGCAATGACGATGAGCAATAGCTTTGGGATTACTACTGAGTCATTTCCAGCTGATAAACGTGCGCGGGCAATGAGCTTTATCGGCGTTTTCGTTTCCCTCGGTGCGGTGACAGGTCCAGGTCTTGGCGGATTAATCCTCCAATTTTTACCGTGGAGCTATATTTTCTGGATTAATGTGCCAATTGGTCTATTTGCAATGCTGATGGGTGAGAAACTTTTTCCAAAAACAGCCAAGCTAAGCCAAACACCAGAAATTGATTATTTGGGAACGTTATTGTTCTTTTTGGCGATTATCTCGCTATTCTTGGGTGTTGAGCTTGGGCAAATTTCAGGATTTGACACGCCACCTGTAATCATTCTAAGCGTTGCAAGCTTGGGACTATTGGCACTTTTCATCATTCAGGAGAATAAAACGCGCGTGCCATTAATTCAACTGAGTTTATTTAAGAACCAATTATTTAGCATTAGCTTAACGGCTGCTTGCTTCATCTTTATGACTAATTTCTTTGCTAATATCATCATGCCTTTTTATCTTCAGAGTTATTTGGGCTGGGAAGCAGGCTTTGCCGGTCTAATCTTGATGTCATTTCCTGCAACAATGCTGATTATTAGTCCGATTGGGGGTTATCTTGGCGATAAATTCAACAAGGAAAAGATTACTGCGGTTGGTATTGTGATTGTCGTAATCTCGCAGCTTGGCTACACACGCCTTGATTATCGCTCGTCCGTTTGGCTAATTGTGTTACTAACTGTTCTCAATGCGCTAGGCACGACACTTTTTCAATCTTCAAACAATGCCTTAATTATGAACAGTGTTGAGAAACAATACCTCGGTGTTGCCGGCTCAATCAATGCACTTGCTAGAAATCTTGGCATGATTTCCGGAATATCGCTTGCGACGATTGTCTTATTTATGAGCATGAGTAAACAAGTCGGCAGACGTGTCACGGACTATTTGCCTAATCATCCGGAATATTTCCTAAAAGCGATGCAGCTTGCCTTTTATCTCTCAACGGTATTAGCAATAATTACCCTATGTCTTGTCAGTTTTCGACTGATTACTTCCAGCAATCACAAAAGGAGGGTATAGATGACACATCAGCTTTTAAAGAGAAAAACGGATGAATTAAGCCTAGCAGATATTAATTCAACTGTGGAAATCCCTAAGAATGCTGGCTTTTGGCGCTTGCTTTTTTCCTTTAGCGGTCCTGGGGCATTGGTTGCGGTCGGCTATATGGATCCAGGTAACTGGATTACTTCGATTCAAGGTGGCGCACAGTTTCAATATCAATTGCTCGTGATTATCCTGATTTCTAGCTTAACTGCCATGCTTCTTCAATACATGTCAGCTAAGCTTGGCATTGTAACACAAATGGATTTGGCGCAAGCAACTAGATATCACACTGGGAAAAAGCTGAGTTTTATCCTTTGGATTGCAACAGAACTTGCGATTATGGCAACTGATATTGCTGAAGTCATCGGTTCAGCTGTTGCTTTAGAGCTACTATTTGGCTTCCCACTCCTCCTTGGTGTCTTGATTACCATTTTTGATGTCTTAGTCCTGCTCCTCCTGATGAAAATCGGCTTTAGAAAAGTTGAAGCACTTGTTGTCTTGTTAATTCTCGTCATTTTAGCAGTATTTGCCTATGAAGTCGCCTTAAGTCAACCCGAATGGCAGCGCGTTTTTTCAGGTTTTCTGCCGTCCACTCGGATTGCTTTTAATCCAGAAATGCTGACACTCTCGCTTGGCATCATTGGGGCAACGGTTATGCCACATAATCTATATCTCCATTCTGCCATTTCGCAGACAAGAAAGATTGACCGAAATGACCCCAAAGCCATTCATCAAGCGATTCGTTTTGCTAAAATTGACTCCAATATTCAACTGACTGGCGCTTTTATCATCAATAGTTTGATTCTAATTCTCGGCGCTTCTCTTTTCTTCGGACATGCGCAAACGCTGGGAAGATTCGTTGATTTATTCAACGCACTTAAAGACAAGTCAATCGTTGGTGCGATTGCTAGCCCAATTTTGTCAGTCTTGTTTGCCGTAGCACTCCTTGCTTCCGGTCAAAACTCGACGATTACCGGTACGCTAACCGGTCAAGTCGTCATGGAGGGCTTTATTCACTTGCAGCTTCCGATGTGGGCAAGACGCTTGTTGACCCGCCTTGTTGCTGTCATTCCGGTAGTAATTTGCGTGATTATCTACGGCGGAAGAGAAAATGCCGTTGAAAATCTACTCCTCTACTCCCAAGTTTTTCTCTCCATTGCCTTGCCGATTTCGATTATTCCCCTTGTCCTCTACACCTCAGACAAGAAATTAATGGGTGAATTCGTCAATCCGAAATGGATGAGTAGCCTAACTTGGCTGATTGCACTACTGCTGACACTTTTAAATCTCAAGCTCATCTGGGAAACATTCCAATAATAACTGTCAAAAAAAGGTGGGGACAGTGGCGTATAAAATTAGGAAATAGATGATATTTATAAAGTAATATTCAAAAATTTATCGCTTTTTTAATTGACATCGATTGTCCCCAGATAAAAGCAACATCGGCGGATTTCGTATGCCGCGAACAAAAACAGCAACACCGGACAACTTTCTAATACGAATAAAAAACGAAGTAAGACATTTTGCTAATCAAGTAGAGGAAAAAAGTTAAATCACTTTTCTCCCCTCTCACACCACTGGGCGTTCGACTTCCTTCAACCCCTACCTCACGAAGTCGCCTTACTTTTTTTCCTAACAGTTCCTACTGCAAAGCCTTAGGCGGATTTTCACCACCTAGTTAGTCGCCATGTCTGGCGCACCTAAAAAACTACCCATCAAAATCGATGAGTAGTCCATAAAATCATTAAAATATTTCACTATCCTAGACAAGGTGCGCACTATTTCTGCACGACCTCTTGGTTAGTTTTTTTAGTAGCTTTTGAGCATTGCCCTACTCTACCTCTTCTGCTTCGTCTGATTCTGGCTCTGCTAAAGCGATTGTCATCACCTTTGAATCATCCTGCATGCGCATGACGTGAACACCTTGAGTTGCACGACCCGTTTGTGAGATGTCTGTCGTCTTAAAGCGGATAATGACCCCTGTATTAGTAATCAAAATCACATCTTCTAAGCCACTAACAACCTCTAAACCGACTAATGCGCCCGTGCGCTCTGTTCGATTTAAGGCTTTAATTCCCTTGCCGCCACGTCCTTTGGTTGGATATTCCGAGGCGATCGTTCGTTTACCAAAACCATTTTCAGTAATGACGAGTACTTCTTGACTATCGTTAACCGTTGACGAACCAACCACGTAGTCATCACTTCTCAGACTAATCCCCTTAACGCCGGCAGCCGTACGTCCCATCGCTCTAACAATAGCTTCTCTAAATCTAACTGAGTAACCATCATGTGTGCCAATAATGATATCCTGCGTGCCATCTGTTAACATCACATTGATTAAAGCATCATCTTCTCTTAAATTAATCGCTTTTAGTCCTGATTGGCGAATATTGGCAAATAAACTTGCTGAAACCCGCTTAACTAGGCCTTTTTTAGTGACGAAGAAAAGATATTGGTCACTTCTAGGATCTCCACTGACATTGACAACCGTCTGAATTGCTTCGCTATTGTCAATTCCTAAAAGATTCACAATTGGAATTCCTTTTGCAGTTCTGCCATACTCTGGGATTTCATAGCCTTTAGCTTTAAAGACCTTGCCTGAGTTGGTAAAGAAAAGTAGGGTATCATGCGTATTGGTTGTGATTAAGTTTTTAACAAAGTCATCGTCATTTACACCCATTCCCTGCACGCCACGTCCGCCACGCTTTTGAGATTTGAATTCAGTTGACACCATTCGCTTGATATAACCGTTGTTGGAGAGGGTGATAACAATGTCCTCTTCGTTGATTAAATCCTCGTCCTCAAGTGAGAGCACCTCGCCGACTAATAGCTCTGTGCGTCTAGGCTCACCAAATTTCCTGCGAATCTCGTCTAATTCCTCACGGATAATCTGTTTAACTCGCTCTGGCTTACTTAAAATATCCTTCAAATCACTGATTAGTTTTACTAAGTCTTGATACTCAGATTCAATCTTATCACGCTCTAAGCCGGTTAAACGGCGCAAGCGCATATCAAGAATTGCTTGAGATTGGCGTTCTGAAAGGTTAAATTGCGCCATCAAGCCAGCTTGGGCGATCTTTTCATTTTCTGCGGAACGAATTAATTCAATGATTGCATCAATGTGATCCAAGGCAATACGCAAGCCCTCTAAGATGTGCGCACGTGCTTCCGCCTTTTCCAAATCAAACTGTGTTCTGCGAGTGATGACTTCTTGCTGATGGACAATGTAGTGCTCCAAGATTTCCTTTAAGCCTAAAATCTTCGGTGTGCCATCAACGATTGCCAGCATATTAAAGCCAAAACCAGTCTGCAGGCTGGTTAATTTATAGAGATTATTGAGCACAACGCTTGCTGATGTGTCGCGGCGCACCTCAATTACAATCCGCATACCTTCACGATTTGACTCATCTCGAAGCGCTGTAATACCTTCAATCCGTTTCTCCTGATGCAATCTACCGATATGCTCGATGAGCTTCGCTTTATTAACCATATAAGGTAGTTCATGAACGAGAATACGCTCCTTGCCATTTGCTAAGGTTTCAATCTCAACCTTTGCCCTTACGGTAATTGACCCTTTACCAGTTTCATAAGCTTTCCTAATGCCAGACTTGCCCATTACTAGAGCGCCTGTTGGAAAATCAGGCCCTGGTAAAACGTTCATCAGCTCCTGTGTCGTCACCTCTGGATTATCCATTAACAAATCTACGGCATCAATGGTTTCAGATAGGTTATGCGGTGGAATATTGGTTGCCATGCCGACCGCAATTCCTGTTGTGCCATTGACTAAAAGATTCGGAAATCTTGCCGGTAAAACAATCGGCTCCCGCTCTGTACCGTCATAGTTATCCATAAAATCAACGGTGCGTTTATTAATATCCCGCAGCATATCTAAGGCAATCTTACTCATTCTTGCCTCAGTATAACGCTGAGCAGCGGCTTTATCCCCATCAACTGAGCCAAAGTTACCATGCCCATCTACCAGCATATGTCGGTAGCTCCACGGCTGTGCCATTCTGACCATTGATTCATAAATCGCTGAGTCACCATGTGGATGATACTTACCCATTACATCTCCGACAATCCGCGCCGATTTCTTATGGGGCTTATCAGGTGTCACACCAAGCTCATTCATTCCATAAAGAATACGGCGATGAACAGGCTTTAAACCGTCACGAACATCTGGTAGAGCACGTGCAACAATCACACTCATTGCATAATCAATAAAACTCGTCTTCATCTCCTGAGCTAAATTAACATTTCTTAAATTACGATCTTCCATTAGAACCTCACTTTGTCTGCCAAAATCACCATAAAAGCATGTATCGGCTTGAGTTAGATAAATTTTTACCCTTTTAGCAACAGTCTAAAGCTATCACTAGAAAGCTGATTGATTACATAATATATCTCTTATATTATACCATATTATTTGTAATTTTTGATTGAAATATCCTTTTATTTGCTGATTTAAATCTGCATTTGCGATATTTTAACAAGTCAGTCGTTCCAAAATGGAAACTTTTTTGCTACTATAGTTATAAACTATAGTTGGAATTTATCTAGGAGGTAACCATGCGTATTCAGCAGCTACAATACATCATCAAAATCGTTGAAGTTGGTTCAATGAGTGAGGCGGCTAAACGTCTATTTATCACACAGCCCAGTCTTTCTAATGCCGTCAAAGACTTGGAGAAAGAAATGAAAATCCAAATCTTTATCAGACAACCACGGGGGATTACACTGACTAGCGAGGGAACTGAATTTTTAGCTTATGCCAGACAAGTCGTTGAACAGGCTGATTTACTCATTGAACGCTATACCAAAACGCAGATTAAGCGACAACTCTTTGCGGTGTCCGCACAGCACTACGCCTTTGTCGTCAATGCCTTTGTTAGACTACTCAAAGACTATGATATGAGCCAATATGAGCTGACATTGCGTGAAACACGAACCTTTGAAATTATCGAAGATGTCAAAAACTTCCGCAGTGAGATTGGTGTGCTTTATCTCAATGACTTCAATCGTGATGTTTTAACAAAATTATTTGATGATAATCAGCTAAGATTTACTTCGTTATTTACTACCTCACCTTATGTTTTCGTTTCAACTACCAGCCCACTAGCAGCTAAATCAAGCGTGACTTTAGCAGATTTAGAGGACTTTCCTTACCTAAGCTATGAGCAGGGCGTTAACAATTCGTTTTACTTTGCCGAAGAAATTTTATCGACAATCAAACACCGACAGTCAATTGTTGTCAGCGACCGAGCAACATTATTTAATCTACTGATTGGCTTAGACGGCTATACAATCTCAACAGGCATTTTAAATAGTGATTTAAATGGCGATAATATCATTGCCATTCCCTTAGAGATTGACGAACAAATTGAAATCGGCTATATTACACATTTGCAAAGCAAGTCCTCAAAAATGGCAGAAAGCTTCCTTTTAGAATTAAAAAAAATCATTGAAAACGAAGGCTTGGATAGCTAATTTTACGCTGTTTATAACTAAAGAGTCTGACTCAAAAATAACAGGTAGTGAACTTTTTTTAGTTTCTACCTGTTTTTTACTCACTTTCATGTTCGTGGTGCACAATTTTAAAAACTGATGACAAGTATTAAAGCTTATCAAGAAAAAAAGGAGGGGAGTGCGCTGTAATAGCCCAAAGATTTTTTGAAAATACTGAAAAAGCCAACCAGCTAGAAAAAATCTAGTCTAGTCAGCTTATTTTTTTGACTTCAAGGTAACTTTTGAGTCAGAGTCTTTAGTTTTTATAATCAAATAGATTAACTTTCATCTCCAAAACTAATAGGATTGGCAAAAGTTCCCCAATTCCACTTTGTTTTAAATTTTTGTTTTTTCATAATTTTTAAATATTATCCAACATCTGCTTTTGGTCATCAAAAGCAGATGTTAATTTTTTGCTAAATTTCCCTTTAATTGCTGATTTAACTCCGAGGAGTTCTTTGAAAGAGAGTTTTGAGAGTCTTTTACCTCTTTTTCTGATTCCTCCTGCACGGTCATTCGCTGACCTCTACTTGTCATAGAAGCTTGTATGCCTAGTGTTTGAATTTTTATTTTTTGCAATTCTTTGTTTGCTTTTTTAATAAGTTCTTCTATAATATCCATTCTTAACCCTTTTCCTGCAATTGTCTACATTTCTGATTAAATTCAACTTCTGCTTGTTCAAGTTTATTTTGAACCTGTCTCTTTTCTGACTCAAAAGACTCATTCATTTCTTGAGAAACTTGATTCAATCAATGCTGAGCAAATTGAGAGGCTTCTGAAGTGTCACCCCCGATTTCTTCAAGCATGCGGTTAATTTCTGCTCAATCAAGTTATTCACGGACTGCTCGCCTCGTTTAAGCTCATCTCCTTGTTCCTCTAAGCTAGAACGCTCATAACGATAATCACGTAATAATTCATCTTCTGTAAGCATTTAAGGTCTCCTATCCTTTGAGTTGTTGTGCAAGCTCACTATCTCGAACCACCAATTCTGAAATTTTCGACTTAATCTGATTTTCAAGACTTTTAAATTTGTCACTCATGGCTCTCACTTTCGCAATTTTTTGTTGATATTGCGAAATAGGAAATTCAACAATATTTTCATACGTAAAGCCAGTATTTTCTAATGCTTCATAAATTTCCCAAGTTTCAAGCATATTTCCGATACTCTTAGCTTTATGTAAAGTATCTTGCCATAATTTTTCTTGTTTGTTTATGCCATCCTGATAAACTTTCATCACATTAAGCATTGCTAAATCAAACTCGGCACCAGCTGTTGAAACAATCGCAAGCTCTTGAACTGAATCCAAATAAATTTTTTCTCCAGAGGACAAACCACCCCCACTTAAAGTAAGACGCTTTTTCAAATCTCCTAAACTCTTCATCTGCACCTTGAAAGAATTTGCCAATAGATTCATGTTAGAATTTAAAACAGCCTGCTCAGGTATTTCGTGGATTTTCCCTTTACCGTCTAAAAGATTTCCATTTTTATCAAATTTCCATAAATTAATATCATGATAATTTAAAGGGTTAACTCCTTGAAAGCCATAATCAAGTACAACTTCTGAACCTGTTGTACTCATTTTTACGCCTAAAAAACTCCAAAATAATTTTCCATTTTTAAAACGAGCGACAATATCTCCACCATATCCAACTAAATCAATCTGATTAAGAAAATTTGTCAACATTCCCGGATTTTTTTTGACCCATTCCTTAGCTTGTGGAGATAATACACTATAAGGATCTGGACCGTTAAAGGTTACAGATTGCCAATGTTGCTCTGCTCCTTGCGCTAAAGAAAGAAAAGCACCCAGAGAATGACCGGTAGTAGAAATATCAGAATTTGGATAAGCTTTTTCAACCTCTTTAGCAAATTGGTTTGCAAAAGCTAGCTGAAGTCCTCCGATTGATTCCGCTACATTTACTCCATCAACGACTAAATTTTTCCAGTCTGATGAGTTGGTTCCCGCATAGGCAACAACCACTTGACTCGTATTTACCTTTCCATTTTTCATTGGTGCAACAGCCATTCCTTGAAAACCGTTAGATGGATTATCTTTAGCTTTAAGGATTCGCCACTTT
>JAISYB010000040.1 GCA_031270215.1 Streptococcaceae bacterium
TGAGCTTTAATAGCTCAACATACCGTTCTATCAGTCTTGGATTACTCAAAAAGTGACAATTATCTTGCCTAGAAATCTTCTGTAAGCTTTGCTCTATCGTTTGAGCTAATCGCTTACTCTCGTCGTCTGTTTCCAAACAATGTGAAATAACAAGCTCTCGAGTTGGTGTTTCCACCTCGAAGATATATCTGACCAGCCGATTGATGTAGTACATATTACAAATCAAAAATGAACTGAACTCTGTTGGAAAAGATTGATTTAACCGTTTTTCAAGCTCACGAACAATCATAACCTCTAGCTTGGGCGCATCGTTTTGAAGATATAAATCAAGCCATTTACTCTGTTTGACAACCTGATATTCATAGAATTCAAAGAATGAAAAGACCTGATAGAGCACACGTTTTTCTCTTTCCCTAATCTCTTGTGGCATTTGACAAATATCATCTCGTAAGTAATTAGAAAATGCTTGATATGAAACATGCGGATTATCTAAAATTTCCTCGGAATCCTCCTCACTCACGAAATGTGATAAATTAATCCTCAGTGATACAACTCGCAGATACAAGCTAATATGATCAACGGTATTGTTTGAGGACAAAAGCTTGGGATAAGCAGTTACTAACTTTTCTAAGTTTAAATAAATGCTTGTCGTATTAATGATATTCATCTCAAATTCTTCCAGAAAAGCAACATTTTCATAGAAACAAAAAATAAAATAACGAATTTGTTTTTCGTTTCCTTTCAAACGTTTGTGATTTTGAGTCGTTTGTAAATCTAAAGTAAGATGAAATTTTTTAACCAATTTCCGAACATTATCAAGATATTGGTAGCATGTCCGGCGACTGTAGGAAAATTCACGAATCAAGTCAGTAAATGTTGTATAACTTTCCTCGATAATCCGATCTAAAACGTAATAACCGAAGCTTCGCTTCAAATATAAGATTTGAAAGAATTGGAGATGAAACTTTGGTCCCTTTTTCCAATAAAGTACGTCATTTCTAACAATTAAATGTAAGTGACATTCCCAGCAAAGATTTTGAATATCCTTATTGATTTGTTCAATATATAAAGAAATCTTTTCTTTTTTGGGTCTACTTTTAAGCTGTGAGCTCAGAAGCGTAAGCGAGATTTTCCCTTCACGACCTTGCAAATCAACCCATGTCAATAATTTAATTAGCGGATCGTACCTTTTCTCTAACAGACAATCTAACATTTCATACATCCTTACTAAACATTAACAACTCCCATTTTATATTTTTTTTCAAAAACGTCTATACCGTTTTTTTCTCTTTATTTTTGAGAAAAAATAATACTACGATTTATAAATCGCTCTATTACTGATTTTTTATGTTATAAATCAACTGATTTTTTGTTATAAACGAGAAAAAGATGATTTTTGACTAAAAGTAAATAATTCATCATAATGTCGGCGTTTTTCTAGCAATTTTATAGCTAATTTGCCATAGTTAAAGAAATTTTATGTAAACAAGCTTTTTTTGATTAATTTTTCCGCTCTGCAAGAGAAAATAGTTACACAACGGAAAAAATGCCACTGATTTTTGGGGACATCAAAAATGCCGACACCTTAAAATAGTGTCGACATAGTAAAAAAGCACTCAATTTTTAGTTGAATGCTTAAATATTCTCAGCAATATTAATTCTTTTATGGCTTGATATTAATTTTCTTGTATATTCCCTTATTAATTACCTTAAGATATGTCCCCTTCATTCCTAAGGAACGTGACTCAATAATGCCGGCAGACTCTAGCTTTCTTAGTGCATTAACAATCACACTGCGTGTAATTCCAATCTCATCTGCAACAACTGACGCTGTCAAGCGCCCTTCTTCCCCATCTAAAGCCTCCAGAATCGCTTTAACTGCTTTTAATTCGCTATATGATAGGGTATTGACCGCCATATTGACTGCTGTTTGCTTTCTAACCGACTCCTCAAAATCCTGAGTTTGTGTATTCAAAAGTTGAATACCAACTACCGTTGATGCCATTTCAGCCAATATCAAATCATCGTCACAAAATGGCTTTTCCTCTCTAGAAAGAATAAACGAACCAAGGCGAGCACTTGAAACAAAAATAGGCACAATTGTCGTTAAACCATTGAGAAATTTTTCTCTTAACTCAACAGGATAAATCGTCAAAACTTCATCAACGGTAATATTTGCCTGCGTTTCAAACAAAAAATCTACCTGACGGACGTACTTCTCAGGCAACTTACGCTCCGATAGGTAACGATTAACCCGTTCGTTATTATTATCATATTTTGTGTAATATCCTAAAACATTTCCCAGCTCATTAATAATATAGGCATTACAATCAATGATTTCTCCTAATTTTCTTGCTGTAAAATTATAAGGTAAATCACTTGATACGCTGATATCTTGTAATTGCAATAAGCGATTGATTTGTCTTGTTTTGTGCAAAAGTGTCTCCATATATCCCTCCATATCACTTTATTGGACTTCTCATTCTAACACTAATCTCTCGAAAAAACAATAAATTATCAGAAAATTGGAGCAATTTTAAGCACTGAAGCTTAAAGAAAATCCTCTCACGATTTGACGTAAGAGGATAAGGAGTATGAAAAAGATTAATATTGGGGATAAGTTAATTATGGATTACCTTGCTTAAATTTAACTTAAAATTAAATCCGTCCCAAAATTTTATTGTGTTACCAATGCTCTTAATGAAGCATCAACACCCTCTGCAACCATACGACCTTCACGGATTGCCCAGATAACTAGACTTGGCCCACGCTTAGCATCTCCTGCTACATAGACTCTTTCATTATCAGTTGTATAATCATCTAAGATTTCTTTAACTTCAAATTGTTCAAATAAAGTTTGTTCTGCACCTGTAAAGCCCATTGCCAGTAAGACGAGGTCTGCTTTTAATGTTTGCTCACTACCAGCGATTGGCTGAAAATGCGCATCAACCTTAACAGTTTCTAAGCCAATCAGCTGTCCACGCTCTGCACCGATAAAGGCAGTTGTTGACGTATTGTATTTTGTCGAATTACTCTTTTGAACTAGTTTAGATTCTTCCTGACCATAGCCTAATTTATCAACCATTGGATACTCCGGCCATGGATTTTCATCTGCTCGTTTATTTGGTAATTGAGGCGTAATCTCAAGCTGAGTAACACTTGCTGCACCTTGTCTAACGGCAGTTCCGATACAGTCATTTCCTGTATCTCCACCACCAATTACAACAACATGCTTTCCTGCCAAGACTTGATTGACTTTATCCTTACCATGACGCAAGACATTTTTTGTTGTTTCACTCAGGTAATCAACGGCAAAGCGCACACCCTGCAAATGACGTCCTGGAATGTTTAAATCCCTCGGTACACTTGCACCACTTGCAATAATCACACGGTCAAATTCCGCATATAATTCTTCA
Organism: Streptococcaceae bacterium; assembly: GCA_031270215.1. Taxonomy (GTDB): domain Bacteria; phylum Bacillota; class Bacilli; order Lactobacillales; family Streptococcaceae; genus MMGLQ5-1. The sequence continues at coordinate 3,417 of JAISYB010000040.1, forward strand.
GCGCTAATCGTCACACCAATCTCAGTATTTGCGATAAACTGAATGCCTACCTTTTTCATCACATCTATTCGACGTTCAATGACTGATTTATCCAATTTCATATTTGGAATACCGTACATCAATAATCCGCCGAAACGGTCACTGCGTTCAAAAACCGTTACTTGATGTCCGAGCTGATTTAAACGCCACGCAGCTGAAAGTCCGGCAGGACCTGAACCAACCACAGCTACTTTGAACTCTGTCCGAGCAACCGGATAGCCTGTTTCTTCAACCCAATCATTTTCAAAAGCTGTATCAATAATAAAGCGTTCATTATCGTGGATTGTTACGCCATCACCATTTAGAGATTCTGTACAAGCTTTTTCACATGGCGCTGGACAAACACGTCCTGTCATTTCCGGTAAAGGATTAGTTCGTGACAAACGCTCGAAAGCCTTTTTGAACTCTCCGCGGTAGACTAAGTCATTCCACTCTGGAATTAAATTATCGTTCGGGCAGCCAGATACTGCACGTTTCCCACCGTAAAAAACAGCAGAATGGCAGAATGGGATGCCACAATTCATACATCTAGCAGCTTGTGCCATTCTATCTTCCTTAGACAGGGGCACTTGTAGCTCTTCCCAGTCCTTGATGCGTTCCTTGGCTGGACGATAGGGATTGTCAATGCGTTTATATTGTAAGAAACCAAAAGGGTTTGCCATTAATTTTTCCCTCCTACATAAGTTGCTTTTTTGCCGGTCGTCGCCACTTCAAAGCTTTGGAACAACAGCTCATCACCTGTAAATCCTTCAGATTGTAAATTCTCGGTAATATCATTAATCTTATGGAAATCTGTCGGGTATACCTTAACGAAATGCTGAACCTCTGTCTCCCAATTATCTAACAAAGCTTTTGCTTTCTTAGAATTTGTATACTTGAAATGATTTTCAACTAATGCCTTCAATATCTCATCGCCAGTCGTTTCACCAACTTTATAAAGATCAACCATCTCTTGATTTAATCTGCTTGGTAGTTGTTTGTCTGGATCATAGACATAAGCGACACCTCCGGACATGCCGGCACCGAAGTTTCTGCCGGTTGAGCCTAGAATAACTGCAACGCCACCTGTCATATATTCACAACCGTGATCGCCAACACCTTCGACAACAACATTTGCACCACTATTACGCACGCAGAATCTCTCTCCTGCTCGTCCTAGGAAATATGCTTCGCCTTGATTCGCACCAAAACAAGAAACATTACCAACGATTGGTGAATTTTCAATGTCGTAGCTTGCTTCCTTTGGTGGCACAACGATTAATTTTGCACCACTCAGACCTTTACCGATATAATCATTTGCTTCGCCGATAAGCTTTAACTCCATACCCTGTGTTGCAAAAGCACCAAAACTTTGACCAGCAATTCCGGTATAACGGTATTTCAATAAGCCAGCTGCAACTTGGTAATTGCCATAACGCTCCGCAATCCAAACGCCCATTCGTGCACCAACTGCTCTATAAAGATTATTAATCGGACTGTCAATGACTACTTCAAGATTTTGATCAATTGCTGAACGGGCAAAGCTGTCTAGCTCCTTCCATTGACGTTTTTCGTAGAATGGATCCTCCGTCTTACGTTCAATAGAGATTGATGGTCCTAAAATTCTTGAGAAATCAAGCGATTTGGCTTTACCTTTGGCAACAAATCGTGGTTTCAAGACTTCTGTTTGACCAACTAGCTCATCAACCGTTCTAAAACCAAGCTCCGCCATAACTTCACGTAATTCCTCGGCTAAAAACATCATCATATTGACAACATGTTCTTTTTTACCTGAAAAATGCTTCCGTAACTCCGGATTTTGTGTCGCAACACCAACCGGACAAGTATTCAAGCTACAAACACGCATCATCACACAGCCGACCGCTGCAAGCGCTAATGTTGCAAATGAATACTCCTCTGCGCCCAAAATCGCAGCAATCGCAATATCACGACCAGTCATCAGCTTGCCATCTGTTTCCAAGATCATTCGTTGACGCAAGCCATTCATTGCTAAGGTTTGATGTGCTTCGGCTAATCCCATTTCCCAAGGTAAACCGGCATCTCGCACAGAGTTTCTTGGCGATGCGCCTGTTCCGCCATCGTAGCCTGCGATAACAACAACATCAGCGCCCGCCTTAACGCAGCCTGTCGCAATTGTTCCAACACCTGTTGATGACACCAATTTACAATTGATTTTTGCATAAGGATTGATTTGCTTTAAGTCAAAAATCAGTTGTGCTAAATCTTCAATTGAGTAAATGTCATGATGTGGTGGTGGCGAGATTAAGCGCACACCTGGCGTTGAACCACGAATTTCTGCCACCCAAGGAAAGACTTTATTTCCCGGAAGCTGTCCGCCGTCGCCGGGTTTTGCACCCTGAGCAAGCTTAATCTGTAGCTCCTCAGCACTCATCAAATATTCTGCATTAACTCCAAAACGTCCTGAGGCAACCTGTTTAATCTTTGAATTTAACCATTTACCATCTGCGTGTTTTTTAAATCTCGCTCGGTTTTCGCCACCTTCACCTGAGTTGGATTTCGCACCGATTGAGTTCATCGCTTCGGCTAAACATTCATGTGCCTCTTTGGAAAGCGAACCGAAGCTCATCGCACCGACCTTGAAGCGTTTAACAATTTCCTCTACCGGCTCAACTTCTTCAATCGCAACACTTGGAATTTTGCTTGAAAACTCCCACATTGCGCGCAATGTCGTTGGTTTTTCCAATACTTCTTGGTTCATTTGGTCAGTATATTGCTTAAATAAAGCATAATCCCCTTGCCGAACTGCCTTTTGAAAATTATAAATTGTTTCTGGATTATATAAGTGATGTTCGCCGTCTGATTTATACTGGAATGCGCCGCCACTTGGTAAGAAATCACGTTGCTTTTCTCCATATGCATAATCATAGCGTTTCAGATATTCTTCTTCGATTTGGAACAAACTCAAGCCGCCAATCCGACTTACTGTTCCGACGAAAAATTCATTGATGACTTTTTCAGATAAACCGACCGCTTCAAATAACTGAGCGCCATGGTAACCTGAGATTGTTGAAATTCCCATTCGACTCATGACCTTGATAATCCCTTTTTCACAAGCCTTGCGGTAATTTTCGAGTAGCTTTTCATCGGTGTTAAAATCTTTAATCGTTTGATATGCACCATATGGATGAATTGCGCTAGCACCATAACCAATCAATGTTGCAAAATGATGGACTTCGTTGACCTCGGCAGAATCAACAACGATTGAAAATTCTCCGCCCTTGCCTTTGTCGACCATATAGTTATGTAAGCCGGATACCGCTAAAAGAATTGGCATTGGCATCTGCTTTGCATTCACATCACGATCGCTTAAAACAATAATACTACTACCAGCATCCACCAGCTCTTCAACACGTTTAAACATATCCTCAAGTGCATGGTGTAGGCGTGTTGGAGTTTCTGGATATAAATTATAAGCAGTTGATACAACGCTAACTTTATGATTTTTATGCTTTAATTTGACTAATTTTTGAAAATCTCCCGTTGATAGCACTGGCGAGTCAAGCTTGACTTTAACACAATTTTCTGCCGAATCATTTCTAAGATCCCCATCACGACCAAGATACATTTCCTTACCAATAACTAAGGCTTCTCGAATGGCATCAATCGGTGGGTTAGTTACCTGAGCAAACTGCTGTTTGAAATAAGTAAACAAGCTTTGTGGCTTATCACTTAAAACAGCAAGCGGCGAGTCAAAGCCCATTGAGATTACAGGCTCTTCTCCCTTTTCAGCCATTGCTAAAATCACCGTTCTAATTGTTTCGTCCGTATAACCGAAAAGCTTCCACATCGTTTCCAATGCATCACTGCTTAAATCCTTCGGTATTTCCTGCTCTTTAATCTCATTGATATGTAGCAAGCTTTGTTTTAACCATTTTTGATACGGATATTTGGCAGCATAATGAGCTTTGACAGTTTCGTTCTTACTCACAGTTCCCTTTTTCGTATCAATTAAAATCATGTTCCCAGGGCCAAGCACGCCTTTTTCAATTACACGTGACGGTTCAAGGTCAACCACACCGCTTTCTGATGAACAAACAATGAAATTATCCTTGGTAATTGAGTAACGTGATGGACGCAAACCATTACGGTCTAGTCTTGCACCAACGGTATCTCCGTCGGTGAAAACTAATGCTGCCGGTCCATCCCAAGGCGCCATGAAGCTTGTTGTATATTCATAAAATGCAGTTAATTCAGGAGATAATCCTGCACCATTTCCCCACGCTTCCGGAATCATCATCAATAAGCTTTGCGGAATATCTCGCCCATTTCGATATAGATATTCCATACAGTTTTCAAGCTTTGCAGAATCAGAGTTTTCTTCGTTGTAAACCTCGATATTGTGTGAAGTCATCCAGTTTTCTGCCCCACGCAAAGTATTAATTTCACCATTGTGAGCTAAAAATCTAAATGGCTGTGCTCTATCCCAGCTTGGGAAAGTGTTCGTTGAAAAACGTGAGTGTGTTAAGGCAATGCAGCTCGTCATATGTGGATCTGACAAATCCGGATAAAATAATCGCACTTGGAATGCATGCAGCATTCCCTTATAAACAATCGTTTTAGACGATAACGAACAAATAAACATCTCCTCTGGAGAGAAGATTTTCTCAAGCTTTCTGCGCAATCTAAATAAACGATCTTCAAATTCCCTAGCGTTGATAACGTCAATTGGTTTTTCAATCACCACTTGAGCAAAGCTAGGCATTACCTTTTGAGCACCCGGACCACAATTATCAAAATGAAATGGTACATCACGAGTGAAAATCACACGATAACCTGCATTTTCAATCTCACCAACAATCGCTTGTAGTAATTGGATTTTCTTAGTATTTTCTTTAGGTAGGAAAAACATACCAACCGCATAATCGCCACTTTTTGGCAAATCAATATTTTGCTGACTCGCCTTAGTTCTGAAAAATTCATCCGGCATCGAAAGTAGTACACCTGCGCCATCTCCGGTATCTGGCTCTGCACCAGTACCACCGCGGTGATTCATTCTCTCTAACATTGTCAATGCATAATCCACTAGCTTATGCGAAGGAATCCCATCAATCTGTGCAACAAAGCCCATGCCACACGCATCTGACTCAAATGATGGATCCCACAAAGTTGTTTTCATTGCCTGCTTAGCAACTTCTTTCATTCTCTACACTCCTTGATGAATTTAAATTATCCGTTTGTTACGGAATGGTATTAGGACTAATTTATTAAAATTCTACCGATAATTTAATTGCGTTTCAACAATTTTCTGAATTTTTTGTAAAAATGATTGAAAAATGAATCATTTTTAAGATGTTTTACGAACAAAAACACAATCCGCTGTCATTTTTTAAAAGAATCTATGGTAAAATAAAGTAGCTTAAATCTGAAACGAATCGAGGAAAAAAATGACTGAAAAGAAAGCTTTGTTTACGATTTTTGGAGCAACAGGCGACCTTGCGAAACGAAAATTATTTCCATCTTTATTTAAATTATTCCAAAAAGGCATTTTAAACGAGCATTTTGCTGTTATCGGCACTGCTAGACGTGAATGGACAAAGACGTATTTTGAATCTGTTGTCATTGATTCAATCGCTGACGTTGCAGCTTCAAGCGAAGAAAAAGTCCGATTTGCTTCACATTTCTATTATCAAAGTCATGACGTGACTGATAAAGCACATTACGTGACCCTCAAAAAGTTAGCAAGCGTCTTAACTGAAAAATATCAAACTGAAAATAATAAAATTTTTTATCTAGCAATGTCACCGGATTTTTTTGGTACGATCGTCAATCATTTAAAATCAGAAGAAATCATCAATCACCTAGGCTTTGAACGTCTAATTATCGAAAAACCTTTTGGCTCATCACTTGAAACTGCCCAAAAGCTCAATCAAGAAATTTGTCGTTCATTTGACGAGTCACAAATTTATAGAATTGATCATTATTTAGGCAAAGAAATGATTCAAAATATCTCTGCGGTGCGCTTTGCCAATATTTTGTTTAAAGAGGTTTGGAATAATCAATTTATCGATAATATCCAGATTACTTTTGCTGAAAAACTCGGCGTAGAAGACCGAGGCGGCTACTACGATCACAGTGGGGCACTTAAGGACATGGTACAAAATCACATCTTACAGGTTCTCTCGCTTCTGGCAATGGATCAGCCAAGCTGCTATACAGAGGCAGCTATTCGCCAAGAAAAAATTAAAGCTTTAAAATCAATCAAAATATTTGATGAAAAAGAAGCATTAGAGAATTTTATCCCCGCACAATACGTTGCAGGTGAAATTGATGGCAATCAATACATCAGCTACCAAGACGAGCCAAACGTCAATCCTGCTTCAACGACCGAAACTTTTGCCGCAGGAAAATTTGAAATTGATAATCCACGTTGGAAGGGTGTTCCTTTCTTCTTTAGAACAGGAAAGCGGCTGACTGAAAAAGGCACAAGAATTAATATTGTCTTTAAAACAATTGATAAAAATATCTTCTCCGATAAGCTGGATCAAAATGTCTTAACAATCTATATCCAGCCAACCGAGGGTTTTAGCTTGACAGTCAACGGAAAAGAAATCGGTCAGGGCTTTGACATTGCACCATTAAAGCTCAGCTATCGCCACGATGCCGAAATTCTCGGAAACTCGCCTGAGGCTTATGAGAAGCTGATATTAGACACGCTCAATGGTGACTCGACCAACTTCAGCCATTGGGACGAGGTGGAGGTTAGCTGGAGATTGATTGATGTGATTCGTGCAAGCTGGGATAAGTATCTCACCAAGCTTCCCACCTATCAAGCGGGCACAATGGGACCAACAGAAAGCTTTGAGCTACTTAAAAAACATCATACACAGTGGCTCTGGCAGCCAGACCAATGGTATAGAAACCGCGGCTTGCTCTAAGTTCTCCCGATATTACGCCATCACGCACTCTATTTCCCCAGCCTCTATCTAGCGGCAGCTCGGCATATTGTCACGTTCTCAAATTGGTAAAAAAGGAGTGAATCAAATGCTTTCACAAACCACTCGACAAACAGCTTATCCCGCTATTTTTCATAGCGAAGAAAACGGTGGCTATTTTATTGATTTTCCGGATATACAAGGCGCTTATACGGGTATTAATGAAAATGATATTGCGTATGGTTTATTAATGGCGGAAGAGGTTTTAGAGATGGTACTAGCTGATTATCTGGAAAATCACGAATGCTTACCAAAACCAACACCATTAAACGAGATAAATCATAAATCCGATGAATTTGTGACGCTCGTTAAAGTTGATATTGAGGATTATTTAAAAAATACCAAAAAAGATTAACTGCGCCATCTTAGACTAACGACTGGGGTAATCGTTCCGGTTTAAATTAACTGATGTAATAGCAAAAATATAATTGATTTTGCTGAAAATAACCCTTTTCAAACACGTTGTCTTAGCTGAAACGTGTTTTTTGCGTGTTTTTACGCTTATCGAAAAAAGAGGCGGGACATAAGTCACACCTCTGTTTGATGTTTGTAATTACGGGGAACAAACAGTACCGACTAGTCAGCACCTAAGGGAAACCTGCTAAGGCACGTTGCCACTAGCTTTTCCGTAAGCCACTACCACTAAAGTGGCAACTTCATTGCCTAGAAAGCGATAAATTTTTG
>JAISYB010000041.1 GCA_031270215.1 Streptococcaceae bacterium
TCTCGAATCATGTGAATGGGGTGCTATTTGTTAAATAGCCTAATTTTGTTTTTAGCAATGAAAAAACAAGGGGGTAGTATGTGAAGAAACAATTGCTAATTTTTAATTTATTGATATTATTTGTGATTATTAGTCAAGTACCTTTGACGGAGATTGATGGGAAACGAGGTTATTTTAAATTTGGCGCAGCAACTCTTCCAATGGGAGTGTCTAGTCAAGAGATGATTTTTTTCAATGTTAAGTTGATTTCGACCTAGAAAAATTTGGCTTTTTTTCTAGTTTTGTGAGAAAATTTAGCTAGATTGATTCCTATAAAGCACAAAGGAAAGGTTGGTTATTAGATGTCAGTTAAAGATTTTATGACTAAAAAGGTCATCTATGTTTCCCCAGAAACGAAAATTGCTAAGGCGAGTGAATTGATGAAAGCACACCAAATCCATCGCCTGCCGGTCATAGAGCATGACCGACTCGTCGGTTTATTGACAGAGGGCACCATCAAGGATGCAACGCCTAGTAAAGCTACGAGCTTATCCATTTATGAGATGAACTATTTGCTTAATAAAACAACGGTTAAAGATGTGATGATTAAGCACGTTATCACAGTTTCCCGTTTTGCAATGCTTGAGGAGGCGATTGCTTTAATGCGCCAGCACAATATCGGTGTCCTACCGGTAGTAGATGATGAGCAGATTGTCGGTATTATTACTGACAAGGACATCTTTGATGCGTTTCTTGCAATCTCAGGTTACGGTTTGCCAGGTGTTAGACTGACACTTGCCTTACAAACGGATGCAGCAGGAGAGCTAGCGGAGGTGGCAGCGATTTTAGCCAGACATAATCTCTCTGTCAATACGATTATTATTAATAGACGTGAGGGATTAACACTTGAAATTCAAATTAAAACTGCATCTATAGCAGAGGTACAAGAAATATTTGATGGCAGTAAGTTTAAGATTTTATGCTTAAGTGCAAAATAGCTATCGCTAGGAAAAATGGAGGCTACTATGGAAATCAAAGAAAAAGGTCAGGTTATATTTGAAATTGACCCAGTAGAAATCGGTCAAATTGCTCCAAATTTCACTTTAAATGATTTGAATAATCAGCCAGTAACACTAGCAAATTTGCTCAATCGTCCTGTTATCTTAAGTATTTTCCCTGATATTAATACTCGTGTTTGCTCCCTGCAAACACGCAGGTTCAACCAGCTAGCCAGCCAAAACAGTCAGTTAAATTTTCTGTCTATCTCTAATAATACAAAAGCTGAGCAGGAAAAATGGTGTGCAGCAGAAGGGGTTGAAATGACAATTCTCCATGATGATCTGCAATTCGGCAAGCTCTACGGCTTATACGCTAAGGAGATTAATCATCTTGCACGAGCAGTTTACGTGCTTGATACGAATGCTCAGATTATCTATCGTGAGGTTTTGGAGGAAATCACTCAAGAGCCAGACTATCAGGCTGCTTTAGCTGCCGCAGAAAATTTACTTGAGGCTTAGAGATAAGTCCATAATTTCTAACGGTTATCAATTGCGTAAGTGCAAGGGGTATCCGTTATTTGTGTTATAGGAAGAAGTTAAGAAAAGTGGGACGATTAGATGTATATCCAGTGTGAAGTGTCATGTCAAGGCGCTCAAACGGTTAGCTCAAAACATCACGCTAACTGATTTAGTCAAATCGTCTTATTATCCAAGAGGTAACGATACTTAACGGTCGTGTCAACGTAGTCCATTGAACCTCCTGCTTGAGTTTTGGGGTATCAAAAAAACCTCGAGAAACCTCCCGAGGAACTTGGTGTTATTTGCATTTTTGGCTAGTTATTTACGACCTTTTCATAAGGAATTGCTCTAGTTAGCCCGATGAGCCCTTTTCTAGCACTCAGAGTAAAGAGGAGCTTATTAGCAGCTACTTTAACAAATTTATACTTGGTGCCATTTTTATTGGTAAAGATAAATGTTTCCTTACCCTCTTGTTGATTTAAGGTTAAGTTGACTTGCTTTTCTCCTGCACGTTTCAGGGAAATGGTTTTACCTTTAGCATTTGAGAGGGTGAACTGATCATGGGTTGTAATGTCCTCCTCCGTTTGCCACTTGCCTTCTAACCAACCAAAATCATTTGCCCCTTGCTGCTTAATTAAGTAAAAGCATGCAGCAAGGACGACGATTACAGCAACCACTGCAACAATTATTCCTTTTTTCTTTTTTAACATCTGAATCCTCCTTTGTAATAAATTGAGTTAAATTACTTGATTGAATCGCCATCTAAGAAACAACATTCTAAAGGTATTGTCTAGCGTTGTTGCTAACCAGACACCGACAAGCCCGAAGCCTAGCCCATATCCCAAGGCTAAACCGAGTAGAATACGTATGACCCACATTCCAAAAGCAGTCGCATAAAACGGCAGCTTCGCATTACCAATTCCTTGAAACGCTGCGGTATAAATCAAGGTGCCAGCGTTTGGCAAGCTAGCGATACAGGAGAATAAGGCAACAATAGCACTTGCAGCAAGCGCAGTTTTATTCTGTGTAAAGAGCATTGATAAGGGGAGATGTACGAGGTAGATAATACCAGAGGTCAGATACATCAGAAGGGTTGTGATAATAAGTGCGCTATGTGTGTAAGCTTTAACTTCTTTTTTATCTCCCCTACCATAAGAGCGCGCAGTCAAGACAACCGTAGCAGTCGCAATCCCGAATCCTGGCATGTAGTTAAATTGCGTAATGGTTTCCCCGATTGCATTACCGGCAAAAACGTCCGCTCCAAAATGGATAATTAAAACAATCACAATCAGGTCTCCAACTCTCATCATTACGCGTTCAGCGCTGGCAGGTATGGCAAGATTGATTAGCTGTCGGTCGATTTTTATTTTTAAGACAGTCCTAAGCGGACAATTCAGTTGCGTTTTCTGCAAGCTGTAGTAGAGTAAGGCGTTGCCGATAATCCTTGCGATAATTGTCCCTGCTGCCGCTCCGGCGACACCGAAGTGACAGATAAAGATGAAGAAGCTACTTAAGATGACATTTAAGCCATTGACTAACAAGCCAACATACATGGGAAGTCGTGGTTTATTAGCAATACGCAGGAGATTTCCCAATGTCGTCATCAAAGCTAATAAGAAGATTGTCCCGCCGACTAAGAAGAGGTAAAGCGTGCCAAGTATTAGGACATTTTCGCGCCCACCCAAGAGTGAGATGATTGGACGCGCAAGGCAAATGGCAATTAAGCTTAGAGTGAAGCTGACAAATAAAGTTAATTTGAGTGCTTGGGCAACGGCACGTTTGCGTTGCGTCTTTTGGGGACTTCGGGCGACAAAACTGGCACTAGCTGCGCCAAGAGCAATGAAAATAGCTTGAAAGACTGCGATAACATTTGTGCCAAGTGCGACACCGCTGACGGCATCTAAGCTAATTTTGGCAACTAAAAAAGCATCAACTAAACCGACCAGCATTTGTAAAAAATTTTCAATAATAGCTGGTGCGGCGATTTGTAATAACCTTTGTTTGATGCTTTGCTTTGATGATACCACTTATCCCCTCACCCCCTTTTTTAGCTTGTTTACTATTTGTATAGAAATTATAATATAAATCCGGCAAAATATCACTTACCAGGTGTAAAATGCTAGAAGCTATGAATTAGTCATATAAAAAGTAAAAAGCTTGGATAAGAATATATCGCAAGCTTTCATAGGGTGTGTGGGGAAGATGAGAGAGTAATGTCTTGTGCCGGATTAGTCATCATTGCCAAAAATCTATAAATATTTCTAACCAAGATTCATCACTGTGTTTATTTCCCGCTCCTGTGCGTCCGATTTTGCCACTTTTGCATTTTCTTCAAGAGTTCAGATTTAATCTTGACGTGTTAAACAAGCTTCGTCCTGCCTTTACAGCTCTGCTGCTCCTTTGCCGGCAACATATCCTGTGACAAATGCAGCCGTAATGTTATAGCCGCCCGTGTAACCATTAATGTCTAATAGCTCGCCGCAGAAAAATAAGCCATGGACGTGCTTACTTGCCATTGTTTTAGGATTAACCTCTTTGAGTGAAATGCCACCACCTGTGACAAATGCCTTGTCTAGCGGCCAAGTGCCATTGATGTGAATGACAAAATTTTTGCTCAGTGCGGCAAGTCTTTGCCAATCTTTATCAAGTATTTGCTTGAGTGACAAGCTTTCCTTGATAGCTAGTTCATGGATTAAATAAATCAATAATCGCTCAGGCAACCACGTTTTCAGTCCATTTTTAATTGTTTTAAGCGGCGTATTTTTGGCGATTTCCTTTAAATGCTTGACTAGGTCATTAAGTGATGAATCAGGGAAAAAATCGAGTGTTAGTAAAACGACCTCCTGTGTTTTAAGCAATTTAACAACTGTGCTACTGCAACGCAACGCCGCAGGACCTGATAAACCAAAATGAGTGAATAGTAAATCCATTCTGTGACTTACAAGCTTTTTGTTTTTTTCATTTAAGACAGCGAGTGTGACGCCTTGTAGACTAACGCCTTGGAGCTGATCCTTTTTAATGAAGCGATCGTTTGAACATAAGGGAACCTCGGTTGGATACAGTGGGGTAATGCTGTGATTAAGTCTTTTTGCAAATTCGTATCCATCACCAGTGCTTCCTGTATAGCGATAGGTTTTTCCACCAGTTGCCAAGATGACGGCGCGCGCGTTAAGCGTCTGTTGATTAATTAATCTAACGCCTGTGACTTCTCCGTTATTAACACAAATAGCGCTAACTGCTACCTCAAAGTAGCAGGTGACTTGATGTTTTTCCAAAAGGGAAGTAAGGGTGTCAACGATTGTTTTTGAACGGTTGGTAACAGGGAAGAGTCTGCCATGGTCTTCCTCTTTGAGCGGAACACCATTATCAACAAAAAGCTTGATGATGTCGTAATTATTAAATTGAGAAAAGGCGCTATATAAAAATTTGTTGCCATTTGGGATATGTCTGAGGATTTCCTCAGGAGATTTGGCATTGGTGACATTACATCTGCCACCACCAGTTAATAATAGCTTTTTGCCGAGCCGTTTGTTTTTCTCAAGTAGCGCAACTCTTGCACCGTTTTGGGCTGCACTCAGTGCTGCGAGCATACCGCTTGTGCCACCACCAACGACAATGACATCGAAATTTTGATTATTCATTTGTGACCTCTTTTGGTTATTTTAAAGCTGATGGACAGCGTATCTAAAAATATTTAAATCTTCTTTTCTGGCAGCATACATAAAGTCTGGATGCCACTGAACGCCTAGGAATTTAAGCGTTGAATCAATTGATTCAACTGCCTCGATAACTTCGTCCTCAGGAGAGAGTGCTGAGATTTTTAGCGGAGAAGCAATCTGCTTAATAGCTTGCTGGTGAAAGGAATTAACGGTAGACTTTCTGCCATAAATCTTAGACAGCACGCTGTCTTTTTTATTTTTAATTGAATGTGTTGGCTGCGTGTAAGGAGCGCTTTGCCAATGATTCTCAACTTTTTGCATGAGCGTGCCTCCTATTGCGACATTTACCAGCTGCATACCGCGGCAAACGCCAAAGATTGGCTTGCCTTGTCTGATCGCCTCATTGACTAATGAAAGCTCAAACGCATCACGCTCGCGGTTATAATCCTTAGATTTGGTTAGATTAACCTCCCCATAAAACTCTGGTGCAACGTTTTGTCCGCCAGCTAGGATTAATTTATCAATCATTGAAATATATTTTTTGGTCGTGTTCGGGTCACCAATCGGGATCATGATTGGCAGACCGCCGACTGCTTGAACTGCTTTGATATAGCCTGAGGGGTTATAGCTGATTGGCATATGTCCCATACCCTCTCCGGAATCTCTACGTTCATTTGCTGCTACCCCAATAATTATCTGTCCCAATATTTTCACCCCATCTCAGTATTTATCTAATGCTATTTTAGCAAAACAAACAGGCAAATGCACTTTAACTTAAAATTTCAGTATAATAAATGAGCTAAGATAACTGATTTAGAAAATAAAAAACAGCTAAGACTTTTATAACGATTGCTAAAGGTATATAATTGCAAGTGTAATTAACTAATTGAGGAGGGACAATATGACTTGGGAAACAACATATCAAACTTGGAAAAATTTTGACGGCTTGGAGGACGGTTTAAAGCAGGAGCTTTCTGAATTAGCAGACGATTCTTTAAAGTTGGAAGATGCTTTTTATGCACCTCTAGAATTTGGAACGGCAGGAATGCGTGGATTTATCGGTGCAGGGATTAATCGAATGAACATCTATACGGTTCGTCAAGCGACCGAAGGTTTAGCAAAGCTGATGGAAACAAAGGGTGAAAAAGAGAAAAAGCGTGGCGTGGCAATTGCTTATGACTCTAGACATTTTTCACCAGAGTTTGCACTTGAAGCAGGAAAAGTCTTGGCAAAGCATGACATTCCATCATTTATTTTTGAAAGTTTGCGTCCAACGCCTGAATTATCCTTTGCAGTGCGTGAGTTAGGTGCTTTAGCTGGAATTATGATTACTGCCTCACATAATCCGGCAGCCTATAACGGCTATAAGGTTTACGGGGAGGACGGTGCGCAAATGCCGCCGCATGATGCAGATGCATTGACTGCGTTTGTCAGAGCGATTGAAAATCCGTTAACGATTGAAGTTGCTGATGAAGTCGCAGCTAAGGCGGATGGCTTAATCAAAATCATTGGGGAAGCGATTGATGAAAAATATTTAGCATTAATCAAAGATGTAACGATTAATCCTCAATTGATTAAAGAAGTGGGTAAGGACTTGAAGTTTGTTTTCACGCCACTTCACGGTACTGGCGAAATGCTGGGACGTCGTGCATTAGCGCAGGCAGGTTTTGAGAAGCTTAAAGTTGTTGAAGCGCAAGCAATTCCAGACGGCGATTTTCCAACCGTGGAGTCGCCAAATCCGGAAGCAAAATCAGCCTTTAACTTAGCAATTGAGCTTGGGAAAAAAGAAGGCGCTGATGTCTTGATTGCAACTGACCCTGATGCTGACCGCTTGGGAGTTGCCGTTTTAGGCACAGACGGCGATTATCGTGTTTTAACTGGTAACCAAATCGGTGCACTTTTGGTTAAATATGTTCTTGAAGCACATCAGAGCGCTGGGACATTACCGGCGAATGCGACGATTATTAAATCAATTGTTTCAAGCGAGCTACCAACAGCCATTGCTAAAAGTTACGGTGTTGAAACGCAAAATGTTCTGACAGGTTTTAAATTTATCGCTGAAAAAATTGAAGAATTTGAAGTATCTAGCTCAAATACCTATATGTTTGGTTTTGAAGAAAGCTATGGTTACCTCATTAAGCCATTTGTTCGTGATAAGGATGCCATTCAAGCAGCTTTACTGACGGCAGAGGTTGTTGCTTTTTATAAGCAGCAGGGGAAGACCTTGTTTGATGGCTTAGAGGAAATCTTTAAGGAATATGGTTATTACGCTGAACGGACGATCTCGGTTACCTTATCAGGAATTGACGGTACTTCCAAGATTAAGGCGATTATGGATAAGTTTAGACAATCCGCACCTGAGAAGCTAAATAATACCAATGTGGTGATTAGTGAGGACTTCTTGGCATTAACCAAGACGGATGGTGAGGGAAATGTTGAGAAGCTGACAACACCGCCTTCTAATGTCCTAAAATATCAGCTTGCTGACGGCTCTTGGGTTGCTGTTAGACCGTCTGGTACAGAACCAAAGATTAAGTTCTATCTGGCAACACAGGCTCATTCTAATGCTTCTGCTGAAGCAAAGTTAGACGTTTTAGAGCGAGAAATCAACGAGATTGTTGGTGCATAGTTTAAAAATCCCTTAAAGCCAACCCGACTTTGAGGGATTTTTACTATTTATCTCCACAAAATATTTTGCATTTTTTTAATTATAAACATTTATTAAGTTTCCGCTTTCTTTTTTCTAACTTTCGTGTTAAAATGTAGTTAGTTTAAAAACGGTTTCAATAAAAGGGATTTTACT
>JAISYB010000076.1 GCA_031270215.1 Streptococcaceae bacterium
GATAGACTTCATTCATTGAAATACTCGATTTTGGATTAAGATAAATATAGGCTGAACCGTCACAGCTCTTGCAATAAACATCCCAGTCAGCCTTAACATTCCCTGAACTATTAACGCTCAGCCACCCTTTTTTAGCAAATAAATAATTCACACGAATGAGCGAATGAACATTTATTTGATAATGATCGCCTAGGAGGATAAAAACAGTGTCATCAAATGTTCCGACAGCTTTTGCTGCCTTAATAATCTTTGAAACATGCTGATCCAATCGGCGCTTAGCTACATTTGCTTCAACCGAGTTAACGCCATACTCATGCCGCATGCTGTCTAAATCAACCAAATGAATCGCCATTAAATCCGGCTGCTTGTTTTTCAACGTATCGACTGCACAGGCTGTAACAAACTGATCCAGATAAGGCTGCTTAATCCCTTGACGTATTGCGCCATAACGATGATTCATTTGCAATAAAAACCACGGAGAGCTTGCCTGAAGCGAGGTCAATGCTTGATTCGTCCAAATCCGATTTGGAAAAATTTCAGCAATATTATAGTTAATCTTAGCCCGTGCTGAAACCGGCCAGAGAAATGCTGCTGTCTTAAGACCTGCATTTCTTGCTACATCAAATAGCGTTGGCACTTGAATATCCTTAGCGTACCAATACCAATCAGGTGACTTACGATTAACTTGCAGCTTAGTGTTATTGATAATGCCATGCTTATTCGGAAAAACTCCGGTCATAATTGTTGTGTGCGATGGATAGGTTAGTGACGGATAAATTGGCTCCACCTGCTCAACATGCGTCCCTTCCTGAATTGCCCAGCGTAATGTTGGATAGTCTGTTAAGTCTCCCGCCAGATCAGCCGAACCCAGTGCATCCAGCGAAATAACTACTAATTTTTTCAAACTTCCTCCTTTTGAGAACTCTATTCTTTATTCTAGTATAATCCAGCATGGTAGATTTGTCTTATTAAATTTTTTTGAAGATAAATCATAAAAACCCTTGACTTACAGAGCAAACGTTTGCATAATATGATAAAACAGTCTAAAAACAAAGGAGTACAAATGAAAAAAGCAAAATGGTGGCAGGAAATCGTCATGTACCAAATCTATCCAAGAAGCTTTCAAGACAGCAACAACGATGGTATTGGTGATATTTTAGGCATTATCTCTCGTCTAGATTATTTAAAAAAATTGGGAATCGGCGGCATTTGGCTGAGTCCTGTCTATCAATCCCCCAACGATGACAACGGCTATGACATCTCAAATTACGAAGAAATCTTGAGCGAGTTTGGCACAATGGCACAAATGGAATTACTAATATCCGAGGCTAAGAAGCGTGATATTCAGATTATCATGGATTTGGTTGTTAATCACACCAGCGACGAGCACCCTTGGTTTATTGAAGCAAGAAAGAGTGTAGACAATCCCTACCGAGATTATTACATTTGGCGCAAGGCTAAGAGTGAGCAAGAAGCACCAAATGCGTTAGCTTCTGCATTTGGCGGCAGTGCATGGGAATTTGATACAACCTCTGAGCAATACTATCTTCATTTATTCAGCAAGAAGCAGCCGGATTTAAACTGGGAAAACGAACAACTACGCCATGCCATCTATCAGATGATGAATTTCTGGATTGCCAAAGGTATCGCAGGTTTTAGAATGGACGTGATTGATTTAATTGGTAAAATTCCAGATCAAATGATTACCAGTAATGGCCCGCAGCTCCACCATTATCTTAAGGAAATGAATAAAGCAACCTTTGGTGATAAGGATTTGTTAACCGTCGGCGAAACATGGGGTGCAACTCCTGAGATTGCCAAGGCATACTCTAGTCCTGATAATCACGAGCTTTCTATGGTTTTCCAGTTTGAGCATATCAGCTTAGACGAAATTCCCGGTCAAAGCAAATGGGATTTAGCACCATTAAGCATTCCAAAGCTCAAAAATGTCTTTAACAAATGGCAAGTGACTCTTGAAAATGATGGTTGGAATTCTCTTTTTTGGAATAATCACGATTTACCGAGAATCGTTTCAAGGTGGGGAGATGATGGAAAATATCGTGTAGAAAGCGCCAAAATGCTCGCAATGATTCTTCATATGATGAAAGGCACGCCCTATATTTATCAGGGAGAAGAAATCGGCATGACCAATCGAGTTATTACAGATATTGCGGAGGTCGATGATATTGAAAGTATCAATTTCTATGACGAACGCTTAGCTCAGGGATTCTCACACGAGGAAATTATTAATGCAATCAATGCGAAAGGGCGAGATAATGCGCGCACGCCAATGCAATGGAATCAGACGGAAAACGCCGGATTTACAACGTTCAAACCATGGATTGCTATCAATCCAAACTATAAGGAAATTAATGTCGAAGCTGCATTGCTTGATAAAAATTCAATTTTTTACACTTATCAGGCACTTATTAGACTACGGAAAATGAAACCGATTGTCGTTTTTGGAAAATTTCAGTTAATCGAGAATGTCGCAGAAGATATTTTTGCCTATAAACGAACGCTTAACGACGAATGTTTGCTTGTCGTTGCCAATTTTAGCAAAAATGAAAATAGATTCACGCTACCGAAACACATTCAAAAAGTTCTGCTCCATAACTACAATCGCGAGTTAATCAGTGATAGCTCATATACGCTAAAACCATATGAAAGCTTTATTCTAGAGCTCTGATATTTTAGCATTATTTGAAAAAAATTTTTTAAATCCATTTGCAAAAATACCCATAGAGCGCCGGATAAAACCAGACTCTATGGGTATTTAGTAAGCATTCATAGTAAACGAGATAATATTTTCCTATTCTGCGGCTAATAGATATGGATAAACCGGCTGATCGCCTTGATAAATCTCCACTTCAATCTCAGCATTAATTGCTGTAATCTGTTGCGCAATCTTTTTAGCGACTTGCTCTTTACCTGTTTCACCAATAATAATTGTTACAATTTCCGTTTCGTCAGTTATCATTCGTCGTAGCGTTTCAAGTGTCGCTACTTCAATATTTTTGTCGGAGATAACCAACTTGCCATTAATCATGCCAATATTTTCACCGCTTTTAACTGCAACTCCTCCAATATTCGTATCTCTTACTGCATGAGTAACTTGACCGGAGATGACCCCTGAAAAACTTTCGGTCATTGCTGCAACATTTTCTTCCAGCGACTTGCTATCATTGAAACCAAGTAAAGCAGTCATACCCTCATTTGCTGTCCTAGTTGGTACTACTCTAACTTGAATATCACTTAGCTGCGCAGCCTGCTCTGCTGCCATTTGGATATTTTTATTGTTCGGTAAAATGATGACTTTTTCTGCATGAGCAGCATCAATCGCCGCCACAATATCCGCAGTTGATGGGTTCATCGTTTGTCCACCTGACACAATATGAGTCGCTCCCATTGATTTTAACAATTCTGCTAAACCTTCCCCTGCTACTACTGCAAGTACTGCATATGGCGCTCGAGGATTATTTTGAGGCTCTGGCGATTCATTCTCAAGGATTGTTTCATGCTGCAGACGCATATTATCAACCTTAACCTTGACTAGCGAACCATATTTCAAACCCTGCTTCATCACTTCCCCAGGATCCTCCGTATGAACGTGAACCTTGATAATCTCATCATCATTGACAACTAATAGAGAATCTCCGATATTATTTAAATAATCTCTAAATTCATCATAGACAAAGCTATCTGTCACAGTCGGCCCATCTCCAATTTTTACCATAATCTCCGTACAGTAACCAAATTGGATATCCTCGGTTGCCAGGTGACCTTGCACTGAACGATGATGCTCTACATTAACCATCTCATCCATTGTGCCAGGATTAGCTTTAAAATCAACTGTTTCTAAAAATTCTCCAGTTATTGCGGATAAAAAGCCTTCGTAGATAAAAACCAAGCCTTGACCGCCTGAGTCAACTACTCCGACCTCTTTTAAAACTGGCAGCATCTCTGGCGTTTTATCTAGGGCAATTTTTGCACCTTTGAGCGTTTTGTCAATAATAATTGCCATGTCATCACTCTTAGCTGCAGCTTGAGTTGCTGCAATCGCTGCGCCACGAGCAACCGTTAAAATCGTACCTTCAACAGGCTTCATCACAGCTTGATAAGCTGTTTCAACCCCTTTTTGTAATGCTTGAGCAAAATCTTCTGCTGTTAGCTCTTCTTTATCTTGAACCGCTTTGCTAAAGCCTCTAAATAGCTGCGATAAGATGACGCCTGAATTACCACGCGCACCCATCAGCAAACCCTTTGATAAATCCTGAGCCAGCATGCCGACTGTTGTTTGTGATGAATCTGCAACAGCTTTAGCGCCACTTGTCATCGTTAAATTCATATTTGTACCTGTATCTCCATCAGGCACAGGAAAAACATTTAATGAGTCAACATATTCAGCATTCGCTGTTAATCTTGCTGCTCCAGCTTGTACCATTTCTTGAAACAGACTTGTACTAATTGTTGTTTCCAATAACTTTCCTCCTACTCTGAGAGCACTCTAACGCCTTGAACAAAGACATTGACTGAGTTCGCAGAAATACTTAATTGATTTTCTAAATTATATTTCACACGTTCCTGAATATTTTTGGAAACCTCTGAAATTTTAGTACCGTAACTTACGACAATGTAGACATCTACCGCGATGCCATTTTCTTCTTCTCTAACAATGACTCCTTTAGAATAATCCTCACGCCTTAAAATAGCATTGAGATTATCACGGATTTGTTTTTTTGATGCCATTCCTACCACACCAAAGATTTCCGTAGCAGAGCCACCAACAATTGTTGCAATCGTTTCATTTGAAATCTCAATTACTCCAGAATTTGTATTGATTTTAACTGTCATTTTCATTCCTCCAGAAAAATAGGTTATAATATATTAATTATATCATATTCAACAAAGTTATAGCTGATAAAGCGACCATAAAAAAAAGGCTGGAACTCCAACCTTTACCACAATGTCTAATTAAAGCAATTAAACACGCTCTACTTTGCCTGATTTTAAAGCACGAGCAGAAGCCCAAACTTTTTTAGGTTTCCCATCAATTAAGACTGTTACCTTGTGCAAATTAGGTTTAACCGTACGTTTCGTTTTATTCATAGCGTGTGAACGGTTATTCCCGCTAGAAGTTTTACGACCAGTAAAGTAACATACTTTAGCCATGACACCCTCCCAATTATTTTTATACCATACCATTAACAACATACCGAACAACTTTACCACATATTAGATATTATTTCAAGCTAATTGTCGACTATAAAATATTTTTTATTTCAACAATATTCATAAAATCGCTCAAGCGGGTGACGAGAATCGAACTCGCGTAGCTAGCTTGGAAGGCTAGGGTTCTACCATTAAACTACACCCGCTATGCACCCTAGAGGAGTCGAACCTCTAACCGCCTGATTCGTAGTCAGGTACTCTATCCAGTTGAGCTAAGGGTGCAAGTTATTCTCAATGCCGAGGACCGGAATCGAACCGGTACGGTGATCACTCACCGCAGGATTTTAAGTCCTGTGCGTCTGCCAGTTCCGCCACCCCGGCAAAACAACAACCTGCTCGGTTGCCGACTAAGCGAAAGACGGGGTTCGAACCCGCGACCCCCACCTTGGCAAGGTGATGTTCTACCACTGAACTACTTTCGCATCTTATTATATACTTAAATATGCCGGCTACATGATTTGAACACGCGACCCTCTGATTACAAATCAGATGCTCTACCAACTGAGCTAAGCCGGCTTTATTTTATAATGCGGGTGAAGGGACTTGAACCCCCACGCCGCAAGGCGCTAGATCCTAAATCTAGTGCGTCTGCCAATTCCGCCACACCCGCAAAATAAAATGAGTCGTACTGGGCTCGAACCAGTGACCCTCTGATTAAAAGTCAGATGCTCTACCAACTGAGCTAACGACTCATAATACAAAATATATTATGTGACTTCAAAAGTCAATGGAGGTTGACGGGATCGAACCGCCGACCCTCTGCTTGTAAGGCAGATGCTCTCCCAGCTGAGCTAAACCTCCGCTTGATAACTCATGGAGCCTAGCGGGATCGAACCGCTGACCTCCTGCGTGCAAAGCAGGCGCTCTCCCAGCTGAGCTAAGGCCCCTTTAAAACCGTCACTGACGGTTTCTTATGACATGGCAGCTACCTATTCTCGCAGGGAGAAACCCCCAACTACATTCGGCGTGAAGAAGCTTAACTTCTGTGTTCGGCATGGAAACAGGTGTGTCCTTCTTGCTATCGCTACCACATGT
>JAISYB010000103.1 GCA_031270215.1 Streptococcaceae bacterium
GCAATCTTTTAACGATTTTTGCTGTGAATACTTCATTTTTTTGTTACACTTTCAAAAGGGAGTTCTAAAGCCTCACTTACAAATAAATAATCGATTGAAAGCGAGATAAAAATGGAATTTATATTTTTAAGTATTATAGCTTACTTACTAGGCGCAATCCCCAATGGCGTCTGGATTGGAAAATTATTCTTTCAGACAGATATTAGATACGCGGGGAGCAAAAACATTGGCACGACTAACACTTTTAGGGTATTAGGAAAAAAAGCCGGAATGGTCGTTTTTGTGCTAGATGTTCTTAAAGGCTCAATTGCAACGCTCTTACCCACCCTTTTTCATCTCAATATCTCACCGCTTTATTTTGGTATCCTAGCAATTCTAGGGCACAGCTGTTCAATATTTATTAAGTTTAAAGGCGGAAAATCCGTTGCGACAAGCGCCGGCATGCTGCTTGCTTATCAACCTGTCTTATGCCTGATTCTAGCGCTTCTCTTTGCGCTTTGCCTTTACTTGAGTAGTATTGTCAGTTTTTCAAGCATTATCAGCTCCATTGCAGCAATTTGTTTAGTTACAATTGCTAATTCTGTTGATCTCCCCTTTTTAAATCAAATCGATTTGCCTTTTATCTTGATTGTCTTTGGCTTAGCAGGATTTATTATTTACAGACATCAAGACAATATTAAACGATTGAAATCCGGCGAAGAGAACACCGTTCCTTTTGGTTTAAATTTGCTCAAACAAAAAACTTTTAAAAAACGATAGAATCTTTTAAAAGTCTTTTAATCGTTTCTTACTCGCTAATCTCTTTCTTTAGAAAAACAGAAATTACCGTCCGAATGATAACTAGAAGTCCTAATTTAAAAATATCGTTTAGCGTTGGATGAATAATTGACTCAATGATATCTGCTGCTATAACAACTTCTAAACTAAGTAATACATAGATGCCTAAGGTTGAGCGAACATGACTGACACGCTGTAATTTAGTCTGTTTGCTCTTTATTTCGGCTTTAAAGTATTCAATACCGGCAACCAATAATCCTCGAAGTAAAATCAAGATTGAGGCGATACTAATCCCAACGACGATGTATTCAAAAATTTCAACAATAATTTTAGGCATTTTTCTCACTCCTCGTAAATATATTTTGGAAAAAACACTTCACACGCTTGTAGAAAAGTGAGCATGAGTTTAAAACAATTATTGGTGATGATATTATTTTGAGTGATGCTGAACTTTTCTTGTCATGTGAAGTCCGTAAAAATTGAAGATATAAACTTCTTGAATTTCCTCAATAATGCTACCTAAGCTTAAGCTGTAATAATAAGACTTCCCAGAGCTTCTCCCTACTGTCTGCCAAAACTCACCACTTACAATAATCCAAAAACTTTCTATCATTACTCAACATTTGGGATATAAAGATTCCCCAGCGTTGCTGCCATAATCGCTTTAATTGAGTGCATTCTATTTTCTCCTTGGGTAAAGACAAGCGAGCTAGTACTCCGAAATGCCTCATCAGTGATTTCTAGCTCAGTTAAACCGTATAGTTCAGCGATTTGTGCACCTGTTTTAGTTTTCGTATCGTGAAACGCCGGCAAGCAGTGCAGGATAATCGTTTCGGATTTCCCTGTTTTCGCAAATAACTCGGCATTGATTTGATATGGCAACAAATCGTCAATTCGTGCCTTAAAGTCAATCTCCTCACCCATTGACACCCAAACATCTGTATAAAGAACATCCGCTCCAAGAACACCTGCCTCAATGTCATCTGTCACAATAATCTCGACATTTGAATTAATGGCATAAACAGTTGCAATCTCTTGGATTTCCTCTGTCGGCTGTAGCTTTTTAGGTGCAACAATGCGGACATTTACCCCTAAAATTGCTGCTGTCACAAGCAGAGAGTTCGCAACATTATTACGTCCATCACCAATATAGGCTAATGTTAAGCCTTCTAATTTACCAAAATGTTCTAAAATCGTATAGAAGTCAGCAATCATCTGAGTTGGATGCCAGCGATCCGTTAAACCATTCCAGACTGGAACACCTGAATATTTTGCCAAATCCTCCGCAACTGCTTGCTTAAATCCACGAAATTCTATGCCGTCAAACATCGATCCTAAAATTTTTGCCGTGTCCTCCGTTGACTCCTTATGTCCAAGTTGAATATCATCCTTACCCAAAAACTCCGGATGTGCGCCTAAATCATTGGCAGCAACGGTGAACGCCGCTCGTGTTCGAGTACTAGTTTTCTCAAAAAGTAAGGCAATATTCTTGCCCTTCAAGTATTCATGTGGAATATTTTGCTTCTTTAGTTGCTTTAAATGCCCTGTTAAGCCGATTAAATAATTCAATTCCTTTTTCGTAAAATCAATTTCCTTTAAAAAACTTCGTCCTTGAAACATCAGCAATTCTCCTTTTTATTCAAAATTTCAACAATTTTTGCTAAACCATAAGCCAGCTGCTCTTGCGTAATTATTAGCGGCGGCAAAAGACGGATAACATTATCTCCGGCACGTAAAACAAGGATTTTCTCTGCTTGAAGCTGTTCAATAATATCAGCAACCAGCTCTGACTTGGTTAAAACAATCCCCTGCATAAGACCGATTCCCTGTATTTTCTCAACTAATTCATTGCCTGTTAGCTGTAACCTTAGATAGGTGGTCGCAAACTCTCCCATTTTGGTGATGTGTGCTAAACACTCTGCCGTCAATCCTTCAAGCACCGCCTTAGCGCTAACCATCGCTAGCTTATTTCCGCCAAAGGTCGATCCGTGTGTTCCTGGACCTAGAACGTCTGCATATTCTCTTTTGGCAAACATTGCGCCTACTGGGACACCATTTGCCAGACCCTTAGCCAGTGTAAAGACATCTGGTTTAATCCCGAAATGTTCAAAGGCAAAGCGTCTACCTGTCCGAGCGATACCCGTTTGCACTTCATCAATGATTAGTAAAATCCCCTTTGCGCTAGCAAATTCGGCAAGCGCGGTAATAAAAAGTACCTCTGCCGGCAACACGCCGCCTTCACCCTGAATGATTTCGAGCATAATCGCCGCAGTATCCTCTGTTACCAAAGCTTTAACCGTTTCAAGCTGATTAAATTCAGCGTATTTGAACCCTGGAACAAGCGGTGCGAAGCCTTTTTGAATTTTTTCCTGACCGGTGGCACTCATTGCCCCATAGGTGCGCCCGTGGAAGCTGTTTTTAAAGGTGATAATCTCAGACTTTCCTGTCTTTAAGCGAGCAAATTTAATCGCCGCTTCATTTGCCTCAGCACCGCTATTGACGAATAAACCAATATAATCATCGCCGCCAATTAATTTTGCAACCTCTTCTTGCAAGCTATTTTGATAAAGATTTGGAATATGAATCAGCGTTTCCGCTTGAGATTTTATGGCATCTTTTGCAGCTTGAAATGAATAACCGAAGTTCGTGACCCCAATTCCTGAGGTCAAATCAAGATATTTGTCCCCATTTGTATCAAATAGGTAAACATCTTCTCCACGGACAAACTCGATTGTACTTCTACCGTAATTATTAAATAAATGCGACATCTCTATTTCCTTTCATTTAGGTGTGATATAATGCGTTGATTTCCACGTATGCATAAGTCAAATCACAGCCCCATGCCTGTGCAGCTTTGTCGCCTTGATTAAGATTAACAATAATTTCAATCGTCTCCTGCTTTAACATCTCCTGCATCTTGAACTCATCAAAGCTGACAGGGGTTGCCTGATGTAAAACAAGCTGATTAGCTAATGTGATGTCGATTTTATCCGGATTAATTACGCCGCCTGAGTAGCCTATTGCACAGATAATTCGCCCCCAATTTGGGTCGCTGCCAAAGATTGCTGTCTTAACCAATGCAGAACCAACAATCTTTTTAGCAATCAAACGTGCATTTTGCTCATCATCAGCTCCTTTAACCGTCACTTCGATTAGCTTCGTTGCGCCCTCACCGTCAGCTGCAATCTTCTTAGCCAATGTTGTCATTACTTGCTTTAACATCTCCCGAAATTGTTGATAAGACTCTGTTGCTGCTTTAATCGGAGAGTTGCCTGCTTGCCCATTTGCCATAACTAAGACGGTGTCATTAGTTGATGTATCGCCGTCTACTGTGATTTGATTAAAGGTTGTTTCAGTTAATTCGCTTAAAAGCTGCTGCAAGAGAGAGCTTTCAATCTTAGCATCCGTTGTAATAAAGGCAAGCATCGTTGCCATATTCGGATGAATCATACCGCTGCCCTTTGCAACGCCTGCCATTGTCACAACTTCTCCGTTAATTTCCCTTTGGAGAACAATTTCTTTGGTAACTAAGTCTGTTGTTAAGATACTTTCAGAGAAATATTCCGGCTGATGACGCTTAAGGTCAATTGCTGAAATGCCTGCTTTTACCTTATCCATTGGCATTAGCTTACCAATCACACCTGTTGAACAAACGGCGATTTGCCCTTCTGGAATGTCTAGTTTTTTAGCAAGCAAGCTCTGCATTAGCCTTGCGTCCCTTTCCCCCTGCTCCCCTGTGACTGCATTTGCATTGCCTGAGTTAACAATAATTGCCTGCAAGAGGGAGCCCTTGATGACTTCTTGGTCAAGCTTAACGGGTGCCGCTTGAATTTGGTTTGTGGTAAAAACACCCGCACAGCTTGCCGGAGTTTCTGAGAAAATAACGCCTAAATCACGCTTCTTATGCTTCAATTTAGCATGTGTTGCATCTGCATAAAACCCCTTAGGTGAGGCAATCGTTCCCTTGATTTCCTTCATTTCAAAGTCTTCCTTTCTATTTATGGCAATACAGGCACAAAATCAAGTCCTGAAAATTCAGAAAAGCCAGCAATTTTATTTAAATTTTGAATTGCTTGTCCTGCTGCACCTTTGATTAAATTATCAATGACTGCTACAATCATCACCGTATTCGTTGCTTCATTGTATGACAGTCCAATATCTGTATAGTTCGTACCGATTACCTGCTTAAGCTGTGGCATAATTCCTTCGCTCTGAAGCCGAATAAAGGATTTATCTTGGTAAATTTCCTGATATGCCTCTTTAACATCAGCAAATGTCAGTCCTGCATTTAGCTTAGCATAACTTGTCACAAAGATACCACGTGTTACCGGAATTAAGCTCGTTGAAAACTGAATTGCCGGAATTTTATCATTCCATCTATTAAGCTGCAGCATAATCTCTGGAATATGTTGATGACTATTGACCTTGTAGACCGAGATATTATCGTTGACATCAACATAATGACTGCTTTGCGACAATTTTTTCCCTGCGCCTGAAAGCCCAGATTTGGCGTCGATAATAATACTTTTTACATCAATCAAATCCTTAATCACAAGCGGCGCAATCGACAAAAGGCTCGCTGTGGCATAGCAACCCGGATTAGCGATAAGTGAGTGCTTGGGATACTCCGAGGTAAAATCAGCCAAACCATAAATCGCCTGCGTGAAATATGACGCATGTGTGGCGGGTGTACCGTACCATTTTTGATAAGCTTCGGCAGACTTTAGCCGAAAATCTCCCGATAAATCAATCACTGGGAAATTTCGTTCAATGAACGCACCCGCATAGTTTTTAGAAACGCCACTTGGCGTTGCAAAAAAAACAAGCTCACTTTCATTAATAATCTGTTCAATATCAATCGCTTTAAGCGGTAAATCCAACAATCCACGCAGGTGCGGATAAACCTCACTAATTGGCTGACCAATATTTTGTGTGCCATAAATCCCTGCAATCTCCACCGTTTGATGACTGTGCAATAATCTAACCAGCTCCAAGCCGCTGTATCCTGTCACACCAATAATTGAAACTTTCATCATTTTGACCCCACCTTATTTACGAATTAAAGAGTACTTGCTTAAAATTCTTTGTCTAATTGTTTTAATTATACACCAAAATGAATTTTCGGCAACTATTTTTGAATATTATTTCATAAAATCCGCTATTTTTAAGTCTTTATACATCTGTTTCCGAATAAAAAAACAGAATGAACAAAATCATTCTGCTTTTATCTATAATTTTTATTAGAATAAGCCTTTTCCGAACTGTCCTAAGCTCTTTTCTGATGCCTGATTAATCTGCTTCATAGCGTCATTGACCGCATCAACAACCAAATCCTGCAAGGTTTCAACATCATCAGGGTCAACCAAAGCTTCTGCAATCTCAATTGCTTTGACGATTTTATCGCCTGAAACAGTCACCTTCACATAATCCTGCGTACTTTTTCCAACAAAGACTTGGCTATCCAAATTTTTCTTATTTTCTTCCATTTGCTTTTGTAGCTTTTGTGCCTGCTTCATCATTTGCTGCATGTTACCGCCATTAAACATAATATCCCTCTTTCTCTTTTTTAGTAATGTTTGCATTTGTGTCTTAGACAATATTGCATTGCCTGATTAACGTTTTTTCTTTTTCTTCCTCATTTTTTTATTAGCCTGCTTCATCATTTTGTTCATGGCAAGCTTGCCAAGCTTGCCTTTGATTCCGCCACCCATCATCTGTTCCATGCCCGGCATACCTTGCATCATCTGGTCGACATTACCGTTTGACATCATTTTCATCATCTTTTTTGACTCGTTAAATTGCTTAATCATTTGATTGACTTCAACAACGGAATGTCCGGATCCTGCCGCAATCCGTCTACGTCTGCTAGGCGATAATATGTCTGGGTTGCTTCGCTCTTCTTTGGTCATGCTTAAGACAATCGAGCGTTTCTTATTAATGTCTTTTGGATCAACCTTTACTTGGTCAATGCCTGGCATTTGGTTCATGCCGGGGATCATTTTGATTAAATCCTCAAGAGGTCCCATATTAGTTACTTGGTCGAGCTGGTCGATAAAATCATTGAAATCAAAGGTATTCTCTCGCATTTTCTGCGCCATTTCCTCTGCTTTTTTCTCATCGAAATCTTGCTGCGCTCTTTCAATCAGCGTCAGTAAATCCCCCATACCCAAGATACGAGAGCTCATTCTATCTGGGTAAAAGATTTCAAGGTCAGTTAATTTTTCGCCAGTCCCAACGAATTTTATCGGCTTGCCTGTGACGGCACGAATCGAAAGTGCTGCACCGCCGCGTGTATCGCCATCAAGCTTCGTAATAACGACACCGGTAATTCCCAGCTTGTCATCAAAGGCTTCGGCAACATTTACTGCATCCTGCCCAGTCATTGCATCAACGACTAAAAGAATTTCGGTTGGCTGAGCTAAAGCTTTAATATCTGCTAGCTCCTGCATTAAGTTTTCATCAATATGCAGGCGACCTGCCGTATCAATCAAAATATAGTCGTTTTTATTTTGACTAGCCACTTCAAGAGCACGTCTTACAATCTCAACAGGTGAAATCTCTGTCCCAAGCTCAAAAACTGGCACTTCAATCTGCTCACCTAAGACTTTTAGCTGGTCAATTGCTGCCGGACGATAAACATCTGCTGCGACTAGCAACGGTCTTGCGGCTTCTTCTTTGACTAATCGCTTAGCAAGCTTACCGGTTAAAGTTGTTTTCCCTGCCCCTTGCAAACCGGTCATCATAATAACCGTTGGGATTTTCGGTGATTTCAGCAGGTGGCTCTCACTTGAACCCAAGGTTTTAGTCAGCTCCTCATCAACAATTTTGACGATTTGCTGTGCGGGATTAAGCGTTTCTAGGACATCACTTCCCACTGCACGTTCTCTGATATTTTTAACAAATTCTTTGACAACGGGTAGCGCCACGTCTGCCTCAAGCAGCGCCATTCTGATTTCCTTAGTCATCTCACGCACATCAGCTTCTGAAACCTTGCCCTTACCTCTTAGCTTCTTAAATGCGCCCTGCAAACGCTCAGTTAAATTTTCAAATGCCATTTACTAAATCCCTCTCCTTATTCTTCATCAATCGCTTGAATTTGATCAATTAACTCAATTAACGCTGCGTCATTTGGATATTTTGTGCGAATATCATCACAGTACTGCCCTCTGACAATGTAGTTACTGTATAAGTGTAGCTTCTGCTCATAGCTCTCTAAAAGCTTCTCAGTCCTTTTGATATTATCATAGACTGCTTGACGACTGACATCAAACTCCTCAGCAATTTCCGCTAAGGAATAGTCATCTGAATAATAAAGCTCAATGTAATTCATCTGTTTTTCGGTCAATAGCGTTGAATAAAATTCAAAAAGCGCATTGATTCGATTTGTTTTTTCTATTTCCATAACCACTATTTTAGCATAATTCTCAATTCAAAGGCGAAGGTTTGCAAAAAGAAATTCAACAAACTTCATCCTTTTTTGGCGAAATCAACTGCCAGTCCTCGATTACTTCAAAAATTTACTAAAAATCCCTTAGTGAAAATATTTATTTTACTTGCGGAATAAATGACTTGTGATGGTATGTCACTGCCACCGTCTGTATCAAAGCTGACCGTATAGTAATCCAACTTG
>JAISYB010000157.1 GCA_031270215.1 Streptococcaceae bacterium
TTTACAAATAGTATAATCAGACATTTTTCAAAAATGATTTTCAAAAAAATGTTTGTAAGGAGTGGAAGAATATTATCATCATTGAGCAACAAGCAACAAGCAACAAGCAACAAGCAACAAGCAACAAGCAACAAGCAACAAATTACACGATTGAATTTTTATGTGTTTTCGCAATGTTTCTGTTCGTATTGACTCATACCTTATAAATATGTTGCTAAATAATTGACGCAATTTAACAAAGAATTGAAATATATTTCATAAACGAAGCGTGAATTTTAAAATTTTCGCTTGTTTTTTTATAAAATTCTTGCTATAATTACTGGAGGTAGTTAGTCGGTAAGACGCTGTGATCTATTGTCCACGGTGTCGCTTAAAAGTACAAGAGTAGAGAAAAATTCTGCTTTTGTCTTTTTTTGTGCCTTTAACTAGTCAAAAACATGGTTTGTAACATAAACTTAATGTTTCTGAAAATAACAACGTTGGAATGAAATACTGCAATGTGAATTAAGGAGAGTGACTTTTTTGACAGGACATGACGTTAAATTCGGGAAATATCGTACTAGACGTAGCTTTGCAAGAATTAGCGAAGTTTTAGATTTACCTGATTTAATTGAGATTCAAACAAATTCGTATCAATGGTTTTTAGACAAGGGAATTGCTGAAATGTTTAAAGATGTGTTGCCAATTTCTGACTTTGCTAACACAATGTCATTGGAATACGTTGATTATGAATTAAAGGAACCAAAATACACAGTAGAAGAAGCGCGTGCAAAGGACGCAAACTATTCTGCACCGCTATTTGTGACCTTGCGTTTGATTAATCAAGAAACAGGTGAGTTGAAAACGCAAGAGGTTTTCTTTGGAGATTTCCCATTGATGACTGAAATGGGTACCTTTATTATTAACGGGGCAGAGCGTGTCATTGTTTCTCAGTTGGTAAGAAGTCCAGGCGTTTATTTCCACGGAAAATTAGATAAAAACGGCAAAGAAGGTTTTGGTTCAACAACTATTCCAAATCGTGGTGCATGGCTTGAAATGGAAACAGACGCAAAGGATATTTCTTATGTTCGTATTGACCGGACACGAAAAATCCCTTTGTCTACCTTGGTTCGCGCGCTAGGTTTTGGTGGAGATGATGAGATTGTTGAGATTTTAGGGGAAAGCGAATCGTTGCAATATACGATTTCAAAGGACGTTCATAAAATCAGCTCAGACTCTCGCGTTGTTGAGGGATTAAAGGACATCTACGAGCGCCTACGTCCAGGAGAGCCTAAAACTGCTGAATCATCAAGGACATTGCTAAATGCCCGTTTCTTTGACCCAAAACGTTATGATTTTGCGACTGTTGGTCGTTATAAAGTCAATAAAAAGTTAGATTTAAAGGTTCGCTTATTAGGTTTGACGGCAGCTGAGCCGCTTGTTGACCCAGAAACAGGCGAAATTTTAGTTGAGGCAAATACAGTTTTTACACGCGAAGTGATTGAAAGCATTTCAGATGCGATTGATAATGGATTAAACAAGGTTGTTTTTTATCCAGATGAAAAAGATGCTGTGCTGCCAGACCCTGTGGAATTACAAATCTTTAAGGTCATCTCGCCAAAAGATCCTGAGCGTATTGTCAATGTTGTAGGAAATGGCTATCCGACAGATGATACTCGTATATTACTGCCAGCAGATATTTTAGCGTCAATGAGCTATTTCTTGAACCTGATGGAAGGTATCGGTAAGGTTGACGACATTGACCACCTAGGTAATCGCCGAATTCGCTCAGTAGGAGAATTACTACAAAATCAATTCCGAGTTGGTTTATCTAGAATGGAACGTGTTGTTCGTGAGCGAATGTCTATTCAAGATAATGAAAATGTTGCGCCGCAGCAATTAATTAATATCCGTCCGGTTGTTGCTTCAATCAAGGAGTTTTTTGGTTCATCTCAGTTGTCGCAGTTCATGGATCAACATAATCCATTGTCTGAATTGGCACACAAACGCCGTTTTTCTGCATTAGGACCTGGTGGTTTAACGAGGGATCGTGCAGGATACGAAGTTCGAGATGTACATTACTCTCACTATGGTCGGATGTGCCCAATTGAAACACCTGAAGGGCCAAACATCGGTTTAATCACTTCACTATCCTCTTATGCGAAAATCAATCAATACGGATTTATCGAAACTCCTTATCGTAAGGTTGACCGTAAGGCTGGTATTGTTACTAAAACAATTGATTGGTTGACAGCTGATGAGGAAGATAATTATATTGTCGCCCAAGCAAATTCACCACTTTCAGAAGATGGTAAATTTACAAGTGACGTTGTTATGGCACGTTCTACGGGTAATAACATTGAAGTTTCAATTGAGAATGTCGATTACATGGACGTTTCTCCTAAGCAGGTAGTAGCTGTGCCTACGGCATGTATTCCGTTTTTAGAAAATGATGACTCCAACCGTGCCTTAATGGGTGCTAACATGCAACGTCAAGCAGTACCGTTGATTAAACCAGCTGCGCCATTGATTGGTACAGGGATTGAATATCAAGCGGCACATGACTCTGGTGCGGCATTGATTGCCAAAAATGATGGTAGCGTGGAATATGCAGATGCTGCTGAAATTCGTATTCGTCGCAAAGACGGCGGCTTAGATGTCTATCAAGTGACGAAATTTAGACGCTCAAATTCTGGAACAGCGTATAACCAAATTACTTTAGTTCGCCCAGGTGATTTAGTTGAAAAAGGAGATGTTCTAGCAGATGGTCCTTCAATGGAAAAAGGGGAATTAGCACTGGGACAAAATCCACTGGTTGCCTTTATGACTTGGGAAGGCTACAACTATGAAGATGCCGTTATAATGAGCGAACGCTTAGTTAAGGATGATGTTTATACCTCAATTCATATTGAAGAATACGAGTCAGAAGCACGCGATACAAAACTAGGACCGGAAGAAATTACTCGAGAAATCCCAAATGTCGGAGATGATGCATTAAAAAATCTTGACGAAATGGGTGTCATTAGAATTGGTGCCGAGGTTAAAGAAGGCGACTTACTTGTTGGTAAGGTTACACCGAAGGGTGTTACTGAATTGTCTGCCGAAGAACGATTGCTCCATGCCATCTTTGGAGAAAAAGCGCGTGAAGTTCGTGACACATCTCTACGTGTTCCGCATGGTGGAGATGGAATCGTCCATGACGTTAAAATCTTTACTCGAAAAGACAATGATGAATTATCCCCTGGCGTAAATATGCTTGTTCGTGTCTTTATCGTTCAAAAGCGTAAAATTCATGTCGGCGATAAAATGGCAGGACGTCACGGTAATAAAGGGGTTGTATCACGTATTCTACCGATAGAGGATATGCCTTATTTGCCAGATGGTACGCCTGTTGATATTATGTTAAATCCATTAGGGGTTCCTTCTCGGATGAATATCGGTCAGGTTATTGAATTGCACTTGGGTATGGCAGCACGCAACATGGGTATCCATATTGCAACGCCAGTTTTTGATGGTGCTAATGATAGTGACGTTTGGGCAACAGTTAAAGAAGCAGGTATGGCAAGTGATGCGAAAACCGTACTTTATGACGGCAGAACCGGAGAAGCATTTGATAACCGTGTATCAGTTGGTGTGATGTATTACATGAAACTACACCACATGGTTGATGATAAGCTTCATGCACGTTCAATTGGACCATACTCACTTGTTACTCAACAACCACTTGGTGGTAAAGCACAGTTTGGTGGGCAACGTTTCGGAGAGATGGAAGTTTGGGCACTAGAGGCATATGGTGCAGCATATATCTTGCAAGAAATCTTAACATATAAATCAGATGATGTTGTCGGTCGTGTAAAAACTTATGAAGCAATCGTTAAAGGTGAGCGTATTCCTCAACCTGGCGTTCCTGAAAGCTTCCGAGTATTAGTTAAGGAGCTTCAATCGCTTGGTTTAGATATGCGTGTCTTAAATGATGAAAACGAAGAAATTGAATTGCGAGACATGAGTGAAGATGATGATGATTTAATTACTGTTGATGCACTTGAAAAATATGCAGCTGAACATAAACGTAAAGAAGCTCTTAAAGCAGCCGCACGTGCACGTGAGGGAAAACCTTCTAAAAAAGGAAAAGAAGAAACTGCTGAAAAAGAGTAATGCTGTTTTGTTTAAGCCTCAATGTTAGGTGTGACTTACTTGTCTAAAAGCAAGTAAGCACAATACCGAAAAGTTAGAATGGAGGAAATCCGTAAGTGATTGATGTGAATAAATTTGAAAGTATGCAAATCGGACTTGCCTCTCCTGCCAAGGTTCGTAGCTGGAGCTATGGAGAAGTTAAGAAACCTGAAACGATTAATTATCGTACCTTGAAGCCTGAAAAGGAAGGGTTGTTTGATGAGCGTATTTTCGGTCCAACTAAAGATTGGGAATGTGCATGTGGTAAATACAAACGTATCCGCTATAAAGGGATTGTTTGTGACCGCTGTGGCGTAGAAGTCACTCGCTCAAAAGTTCGCCGTGAGCGAATGGCACATATCGAACTGGCTGCGCCAGTGACACATATTTGGTATTTCAAAGGCATCCCTTCAAGAATGGGGCTTGTATTAGATATGAGTCCACGTTCCTTAGAAGAAATTATCTATTTTGCGTCATATGTTGTCATTGATCCAAAAGATACAACGCTTGAGAGAAAACAATTACTTTCAGAACGTGATTATCGTGAGAAATTATACGAATTTGGTCAAGGCTCTTTTGTAGCAAAAATGGGCGCTGAGGCAATCAAGGAATTGCTTGATAGTGTTGATTTGGAAAAGGAAGTTACTGAATTAAAAGAGGAATTGAAAGTTGCGCAAGGTCAAAAACGGATAAAAGCAATTCGCCGTTTAGATATTCTAGACGCCTTTAGAAAATCCGGAAATGCGCCCGGCTGGATGGTCATGGACGTTATCCCAGTCATTCCACCAGATTTGCGCCCAATGGTACAGCTAGAAGGTGGACGTTTTGCGACAAGTGATTTAAATGATTTATACCGTCGTGTGATTAATCGTAATAATCGTTTGAAGCGATTATTAGACTTAAATGCGCCCGGCATTATCGTCCAAAATGAAAAGCGGATGCTTCAAGAAGCTGTTGATGCGTTAATTGACAACGGTCGCCGCGGTCGTCCAGTAACAGGGCCTGGAAATCGACCACTCAAATCTCTTTCCCATATGCTTAAAGGGAAACAAGGTCGTTTCCGTCAAAATCTACTCGGAAAACGGGTTGACTATTCAGGACGTTCAGTTATTGTCGTTGGTCCGAATCTTAAAATGTATCAATGTGGTTTGCCAAAGGAAATGGCGATTGAATTGTTCAAGCCATTTGTGATGCACGAGCTAGTCGAACGCGAATTAGCGCAAAATATCAAGGCGGCTAAACGCAAGATTGAACGCTTAGATGAAGATATTTGGGATGTTTTAGAAGATGTGATTAAGGAACATCCGGTACTACTTAACCGCGCACCAACGCTGCATAGACTTGGTATCCAAGCGTTTGAACCTGTTCTAATTGAAGGACGTGCCATTCGCTTACATCCATTGGTTTGTGAAGCTTATAATGCCGATTTTGACGGTGACCAAATGGCAGTTCACGTACCACTCTCAGAAGAAGCGCAAGCTGAAGCGCGTATTTTGATGTTAGCAGCTGAGCATATCCTTAATCCTAAGGATGGTAAGCCAGTTGTTACACCATCTCAAGATATGGTTTTAGGTAACTATTATCTAACAATGGAAGAAGAAGAGCGTGAAGGCGAAGGTATGGTCTTTAGAAATGTCAATGAAGCAATCATTGCATGGCGTAATGGCTATGTGCATTTGCATACACGTGTTGGGATTTCGACTACTCACCTAGACAAGCCATGGACAGACGGACAAAAGGGTAAAATCTTAACAACCACTGTCGGTAAGATTGTCTTCAATGAAATCATGCCTAAGGAGTTTCCGTACCTTAATGAGCCAACAGATACGAACTTAGCAGACAAGACACCTGATAAATATTTTGTTAAAGCAGGCGGAGATGTCAAGGCCTTCATCAAAAAACAACCATTAGTACAACCATTCAAGAAGAAGAATCTTGGGAATATTATTGCCGAAGTCTTTAAACGCTTCAAAACAACTGAAACTTCTGAAATGCTTGATAGAATGAAAGATCTCGGTTATCATCATTCAACGCACGCAGGATTAACGGTTGGGATTGCTGACATCTCTGTTGCCAACCGCAAGGACGAAATCATTGACGCAGCACATGACCGTGTTGAGAAGATTACCAAGCAATTCCGCCGTGGTTTGATTACAGATGATGAACGCTACAGCGCAGTCATTGCAGTTTGGAATGATGCAAAAGATAAAATCCAGCAAAACCTGCTAGACACAATGGACGCCAAGAATCCAATTTTCATGATGAGTGACTCCGGTGCCCGTGGTAATATCTCAAACTTTACCCAGCTTGCCGGTATGCGTGGCTTAATGGCTGCGCCAAATGGTCGAATTATGGAATTGCCAATCATTTCTAACTTCCGTGAAGGTCTTTCAGTCCTCGAGATGTTCTTATCAACTCACGGGGCACGTAAGGGAATGACCGATACCGCCTTAAAGACTGCCGATTCAGGATACTTAACACGTCGTTTAGTTGACGTTGCTCAGGATGTCATCATTCGTGAAGACGACTGTGGCACTGACCGTGGTTTAGTGATTAAGACAATCCGCAATGGCAATGAAATCATCGAATCTCTCGAAGAACGCTTAATCGGTCGATACACACGCAAACAAGTTAAACATCCTAAGACAGGGAAAGTGATTATTGCAGCTGATGAATTAATTACTGAGCCGGTTGCTAAGAAAATTGTTGATGCTGGTGTTGAAGAAGTAACGATTCGCTCCGTCTTTACATGCAACACAAGACACGGTGTCTGCAAGCATTGCTATGGTATGAACCTTGCAACAGGTGATGCAGTTGAAGTGGGCGAAACAGTCGGAACAATAGCAGCACAATCTATCGGTGAGCCTGGTACACAGCTGACCATGCGGACCTTCCATACAGGTGGGGTTGCCGGAGATGATATTACGCAAGGTTTACCACGTATTCAAGAAATCTTTGAAGCACGTAATCCTAAGGGTGAAGCGGTTATCACGGAGGTAACAGGTGAAGTCATTGACATTACAGAAGAAGCTGCGACACGAACGAAAGAAATCACAGTGAAGGGTAAAACTGATGAGAGAACTTACACAGTACCATATACTTCAAGAACTAAGGTAGCTGTTGGGGACTCCGTACATCGTGGCGATCCATTAACTGAGGGTTCAATCGAACCTAAACACTTGCTCAATATTCGTGATGTACTCTCCGTTGAAAACTATTTACTGGCTGAAGTTCAAAAAGTTTATAGAATGCAAGGGGTGGAAATCGGCGATAAGCATATCGAAGTTATGGTGCGCCAAATGCTTCGTAAGGTTCGTGTCATGGATCCAGGTGACACAGACCTCTTGCCAGGCACATTAATGGATATTTCAGATTTGACAGATGCTAATCACGAAACGCTAATCTCTGGCGGTGTGCCAGCAACAGCACGTCCCGTCTTGCTTGGGATTACCAAAGCCTCACTTGAAACAAATTCATTCTTATCCGCAGCATCATTCCAAGAAACGACGCGCGTCTTAACCGATGCGGCAATTCGTGGTAAGAAAGATCGGCTGCTTGGTTTGAAGGAAAATGTTATCATCGGTAAGATTATTCCAGCAGGAACAGGAATGCTTCGCTACCGCAATCTCGAACCAGATGCTAAAGTTAAAACAATTCCATCTATTTCTGATTACGAAGCTGAGCTTGCTGAG
Organism: Streptococcaceae bacterium; assembly: GCA_031270215.1. Lineage (GTDB taxonomy): Bacteria > Bacillota > Bacilli > Lactobacillales > Streptococcaceae > MMGLQ5-1. The sequence goes on from JAISYB010000157.1 coordinate 7,845, forward strand.
GTTCAAGAAATAGTACCACAAGAGCTAGAAGCTAATGATTTAGTGTAAAATCATAAACGTAACCACTTATGTCAATTGCCTTTTGTCAATGATATAAGTGGTTTTTCAGCGTTTTGAAAATATCTATGTCAAGCGAGCCCAAAATACCCTACCTGATGTTTTGGAAGTAGGGTATTTGTCTATTTTCAATTTCTACAGGATTGGTTGAGTGCAGTAATCCTTTTTAGGACTTCGTTTTCTAAAATCTAATCAGCCAATTTTTCTTTTTGCCACGGCGAATAACTGCCAGCTCACCTTCAATCTTATCCTCATCAGCTAAAGTATATCCCAAATCTTGCTCTCTTATGCCATTGATATAGATTGCACCATTGGTTATATCCTCACGTGCTTGACGTTTTGATGGGGATATTTTGGCTTCAACCAATAAATCAACAAGATTTAATGGAGTTGACTCTTGAACTTCAAAGCTTGTAACGTCCTTTAAGCCAATCTTGATGTCACGAGCCTTGAGATTTTTTAAATCACCCCCGCCAAATAAAATTTCGCTGATATGTACCGCCTGTTCGTATGCAGCATTTCCATGAACGAGCGTTGTGACTTCACGTGCTAATGTCTTTTGCGCCAAGCGTGTCCCACGATTTTGGTTAAACTCCGCCTCAATCTCAGCAATTTCATCTAAACTGAGGAAGGTGAAGTATTTGAGGAAAGGGATAGCGTCGTCGTCTGTTGCATTTAACCAAAACTGATAAAATTCATATGGCGAGGTTTTTTCGGAGTCAAGCCAAATCGCATTGCCTTCAGATTTGCCGAATTTCTTCCCATCAGCTGTGGTAATTAGTGGTAGCGTTAAACCAAAGCCTTGATTGCCAGTTTCTTTGCGAATTAATTCCGTTCCAGTTGTGATATTTCCCCATTGATCACTACCACCAACTTGGAGTTTTACGTCATGTTCAGTAAATAATTTCAAGAAATCATAGCCTTGTAAGAGCTGGTAGGCGAACTCTGTGTAGGAAATCCCAGTTTCAATTCGTCTTTTGACGGATTCCTTGCTCATCATATAGTTGATTGTAAAGTTTTTCCCCACGTCACGTAGGAAATCAAGTAGGGATAAGTCGCCAAGCCAATCGTAGTTATTAACGATGATAGCAGCATTATCCTTGGCATCAAAGTCGATAAATTGTTCAAGCTGGCTTTTAATCGAAGCTGTCCAGCTAGCGACAGTTGCACTATCATTTAAGCTTCTTTCGTCAGATTTAAAGGAAGGATCCCCAATCATGCCGGTTGCGCCACCAACAAGCGCATAGGGGATATGTCCTGCGAGTTGAAATCTTTTCAAGACTAGGATAGGGACTAATGAGCCAATATGCAGGCTGTCTGCGGTCGGGTCAAAGCCAATATAAAGCTTGAGTTGTTCCTCATCTATCTTTTTCTTTAAAGTATCATCATCAGTTGTTTGGTAGATTAAACCACGTGCTTGTAGCTCTTCAAAAAATGAACTCATTTTTTTCCTCCTTATATTTGCTTTCTTTAATAGTTTACCAAAAAGTCCCCCCTGTTTGCTACTTAAAGTTTTCAAGACCTTTTCATCAAGCCTTTGTTTTGACCCAGAGGTAGCCATATTTTTTAACGTTTCTTAGACGGCATTTAAGTATTTTCCCAAAAAGTGTGATAAAAAAAACGCTGGTAAAGTCCGTTGATTTTAGATTTTGCTCTGCAATTCTTAAAAAAAGAAAAAACACTCTAACTATTGACACCGTGAAAGAAAAGACATAAAATAAGTAACAGTGTTAATAGTTAACGCTATTACTTATTTTAGATGTTTGAGAAAATAGCTAAATATTTTGGAATGATTGAGGTGGAAAATGTGTTATATTGATTCAGCGACAGAAGAGTTTAAAGAAATGTTACGGCTGTTTAAAAAAGGCATGATGACCCAGCTTGAGCAAGTTCGCCGCGGAGAGAATCTAGTTCTGCGCACGCTTTTTCATGAGGAAATTTCATTGACTTCAAAGGAAATTGCTGATAAAGCAGAGCTGACCCCCCCTAGAGTGGCGGCGATTTTGCTCAGTTTGGAGGCAAAAGATGAGATTATACGTGAGATGTCAACGACAGATCGCAGGAAGACTTTCATCAAGCTCAGTAAGACCGGTAGAAGTCGTGTGGCAAGTGACATTGAAAGAAACGTTCAAAAGCTCAATTTCGCCTTTGAAAAAATGGGTGAGGTGCATACGAAAGAATTT
>JAISYB010000199.1 GCA_031270215.1 Streptococcaceae bacterium
AAAAGTAGGCTAAATAAGAAGACAATCAAACTTAGGGCATTGATTTCAAGGTCAATTCCCTGTCGTGCTCTTGAATAAATTTCAACCGAAAGCGTTGAAAAGCCGTTGCCCGTCACAAAAAAGGTCACCGCAAAATCATCTAAGGAGTAGGTGAATGCCATGAAAAAGCCTGCAATAATTCCGTTGGTTATAAAAGGCAGGAGAACATTAGTTAAGGTCTGCCATTCATTTGCCCCCAAATCTCTTGCCGCATCTAGCATTGAGGTATTCATCTCTTTAAGCTTTGGTAGAACCATCAAGACGACAATCGGAATACTAAAGGCAACGTGGCTTAAAAGCACTGAGGTAAAACCAAGCTTAAAGCCCATTACGGTAAATAAGATTAAAAAGCTCGCACCAATCATCACATCCGGTGAAACAAGTAGGATATTATTCATTGCAAGATAGGCATTTCGTGCCTTACGCTTGGTGAAATAAAGATAAATACTCCCTAAAGTGCCGATAACTGTTGCAATCAGCGCACTTAAAAAGGCAAGCAAAAAGGTATTTAGGACAATCACCAACAGCCTTGTATCTGAGAATAATGTTTTAAAATGCGCCAAGGTAAAGCCGGTAAAGCTGTTCATCGTGTCATTTTGATTAAAGGCAAAGATGAGTAGATAAAAAATCGGCAGATAGAGCAAAAGAAAAACGGCAAATAAATAAACTCTACTTAATCGCTTCATGACCTCCCCCTTCACGTGTCAGATACATTGTCGCAAGCATAGCTAAAATCAATACGACACCAATCGCTGAGCCCATTCCCCAGTTTTGAGTGACAAGAAAATGCTCCTCAATCGCTGTTCCTAGCGTAATCACTCGATTGCCCCCGATTAGGCGTGTCAGCATAAACAGGCTAAGGGACGGAATAAAGACCGCCTGAAAGCCGCTTTTTACACCTTGGAGCGATAAGGGAAAGATGATATAGCGCAGCTTCTGCCAGCCATTTGCTCCCAAGTCACTACTTGCTGCAAGCTGCAGTGGCGAGATTTCCTCTAAAGCATTAAAGATTGGCAAAATCATAAATGGTAGCTCAATATAGCTAGCAACAAAAATAAAACTAAAATTTGTAAATAAAAGCTGCTTTGGTGCGACGCCAAATAAACCTAAAAAGTGATTGACCTCGCCATGAGTGGCAAATAAACCGATAAAAGCATAAGCCTTGAGCAATAAATTAATCCATGTTGGCAGGACAATCAACATCAGCCACAACTCTTTATGACGCAAAGTCGTTAGGATATAGGCAGTCGGATAGCTGATAACAAAAGTAATCAGCGTGATAATCAAAGCATAAACTATCGAATTAAAGGTCATTTTTAAATAAACACTGCTTTTGAAAAAATCATGAAAATTAACCAGAGTTAAATGGCCATTAGTAAAAAAAGCCTGATAGACAATCAAAATCAGCGGTAAAAAGACGAATAAAGTTAACCAAAACAGATAGGGTAGCAGGTAAAATGTCTTATTTTTCATGACAAATCCTCACTAATGAGCCCGATTTCTGTTTCGACCTCCTCGACATATTCTTCTATTCTAGCATCAAAGTCTGCTTCTGTTTCGTTAAAGCGCATGACGTGAATGGCTTCTGGTTCAAAGTCCAAGCCGACAACCTCGCCAACGATTGCTTGACGTGTCGAGTGAATCAGCCATGTGTTACCCAGCTCGTCCGTTGTTCTAATCTCGTAATCACTACCACGATAGAGCTGTGTCTGGACGGTTACTGTGATTTTTCCTAGATTTTGAGTCGTGATAATCAAGTCTTCTGGGCGAATGACGACCTCGACTGGCTCCATTTTCCGCATGCCGCCGTCAACACTCTCAAACTGCTTGCCGACAAATTCAACCAGATAATCCTCAAGCATTACGCCATCAATGATATTGCTGTCACCGATAAAGGTAGCAACAAAATGATTAATCGGCTCATCATAAATATCACTTGGCGTGCCGGACTGCACGATTTCGCCTTCATTCATGATAAAAATTTCATCACTCATCGTCAATGCCTCTTCTTGATCGTGCGTGACAAAGATAAAGGTAATTCCCAAACGCTTTTGTAATTCTCTAAGCTCTATCTGCATCTCACGGCGCAATCTCAAATCAAGCGCTGAGAGTGGCTCATCAAGCAAGAGCACCTCTGGCTCATTTACAATCGCTCGAGCAATCCCAACACGCTGCTTTTGCCCACCAGAAAGGCGGTCAATCGGTCGATTTTCAAATTCAGATAAACGAACCATCGCCAGCGCCTCGCGCACACGGCGAGTGATTTCCGCCTTCGCAATCTTCTTAATCTTCAAGCCAAAGGCGACATTTTCAAAGACATTCATATGTGGAAATAAAGCAGATGAATCCTGAAAGACGGTGTTGATTGGGCGTTTTTCTGCGGGAATGTCATTAATTCGGCAACCGTTGAGTAAAATATCGCCACTACTTGGGGCAAGTAGGCCTGAGATTAGGCTTAAAATCGTTGACTTGCCACTGCCGGAAGCACCCAATAATGTATAAAATTTCCCGCTTTCAATCGCTAAATTTACCCTTTTTAAAACAGGACTGCTACTGTCATCAAAATATTTGACAACATCTTTTAATTCAATTAAATTTGACAAAATAACTCTCCTAGATGTTTTAACTATCAGCCTGCAATTCGTCGCAGCTGATTTTTTCCCCAATAATCCGAACCTCTGGCTGCAAGGTCACACCAAACTTAGCTTGAACCTCAGCGATAATCAAAGCAATCAGTTGTTCATAATCACAAGCGCTCGCACCACCAATATTAACAATAAAGCCTGCATGCTTGGTTGAAACCTGTGCACCGCCGATAATTCTCCCTTGAAGTCCCGTATCTTGAATCAGCTTTCCGGTAAAATAACCCTCTGGTCGCTTAAATACCGAGCCACATGACGGGTACTCCAGCGGTTGCCTTAGCCGGCGTTTTTCGTCTAATTCTTCCATCTTTTGACTAATTTCTATGATGTCACCATAGGTTAAAGCAAGAGTTGCGCTCACACAAATCACGCCACCTGCTTGCAGGGCAGAACTTCGATAGCCAAAGTGCATCATCTCCTTTGTCCAGACCTCTAGGCGCCCATCTTTAAGCATCACTTGACAATCCTCAAAGACATCTGCAATCTCACCACCGTATGCACCAGCATTCATATAAATCGCCCCACCGATAGAGCCTGGAATACCTGAGGCAAATTCCAAGCCGGACAGCGAAACCTCTCTTGCAATTTCACTAGCTTCAATCAGCTTCGCCCCAGCAAATGCCGTCACTTTTTTATCATTAACCGTTATGTCATTCATTTTTTCAAGCAGGACAACAAAGCCTTTGATTCCACCGTCACGAATGATTAAATTACTTGCATTGCCAAGAACGGTCATCGGAATTTCATGCTCGGTAGCATATTTCCTGATAATTCTTAGCTCCTCAATACATTTTGGCAGAAATAAAACCTCCGCATTGCCACCAACCTTAGTATAGGTGTACTCACTAAGCGGGTGGTTTTCGTAAAAATCAATCTTCTCAAAAATCGTCTTAAAATCTCTTGTTTCAACTGTCAATCTCTACACCTCAAATTCTTTTTTAAAGGGATAGCCAAAGGTTGCCTTTAAGCGATTAGATATCCACCAACTTTTCGTTTCATTGCCTTTATTTTACCACTAATCAGCAAACGTTAAAACAGCTTGATTTAGAAAATCACTCAGACGTCATTTACCTACTTTTTTTGATTGTGGCAAAATCGTTTTTTGACTCATTTCCCAAACAAAAAAACACTTGTTATCATCTTATTTGACCGGCTAATAAAATCAAGAACAGTCGCAACAATTATTGATATACAAATGTCTATATTTACCTATAAATGATTGATAAAACAAGGTTAGCAACCTCAATTTTTATCAATTATTTTGTTTTTTCATGCAGAGCTGCGATAAAATCCTCTCGGTCTGAATCGGGCGTCATTTGGTGGACAAGCTTTACACCAAATTCATCTAATTTTTTAAATTGCTGAATCTCCTCTTCATTCAAGTAAACAGATTTATAGATAGCAACCTTATTATCTCCGTTAGAAACATTTCCCACATTTACTTCAAGAATAGGCACACCTGCCTCTTTCATCTCAACTAACGCTTCAGGCTCTCTTGTCACGATTAGTAAACGTTGAGAGTCATGTTTTCCAGCTATAATATTAACAGCCGCTTTTTTGGGAGGTAATATTAAAAGAGACACCGATTGAGTGTCTCCATCCCTAAATACTAAATTGTTTTTCCTCTATCTTTGTTCTCCTTCATCTGATGGGAAGGTGTTGATGAATGACGTTGCTTATTCGCTGCCTCAATGCGTTTTTCAAAAGCAGTTGACTGATTTTCTTTAACAAGAATATCAAACAGCTTGTTCAGCTCCAATTTCGGCAATAATAGAGCTTGTTGCAACGTCTTCTCTGGTAATTTCTCTAAACCTTCCTGAAGCGTTTTATCCGCTTCCCTTTGAGCTAACAGTTGTTGAATAAACATGCTTTTCCTAGTCAATTGATGTTGCCGACCAAACAAAACATTCTCCGTAAACAAACGCAGATAATCATCGTTCCGATAAAGCATTAAATCATTAGCTAATGCAAGTGCATCTCTAAAATATTGTGCATAATTTTTAAAGGGTTCATTGTTGACATCAAAACCAAAACTTCTCAAATATTGAATTGTAAAAACGGCAATCGTTCGCGTATTACCTTCTCTAAATGGGTGAATTTGCCAAATATCTGAAATGAACTTCATTGCGTGATGACCAATTTCTTCTGGACTCATCCCTTTATACGAAAAGTTTTTTTCTTGTTCAAAATCCCAGTTCAATGTTTGAACGAGCAGTTCGCTTCGCTCATATCTAACACTTCTACCCGAAAGAACTGGTTCGGATTTTTCAATATCCACTTGTCGAAATTTACCAACTGGATATCGAAAACCTTCAATACCTTCAAACAGTTTTTGATGATAGAAACGTAGCGTTGGCGGTGTTAAAGAAAAGGATGACGACGAAAGTAATTCTACAATTCTTAGTGAAGCAATATCAGCTTCCTCAGTCCTTTGTTCTACTCTTTCTTGGTCATCTACATTCTCATCATAATATTTTGTGATTTCATGATAGACATCCTGATAATTTAAGTTGCCTTCAATATGTTCTTGAGCCAGCTGAACCATCTTATTAGAGGGAAATAAATTATCTGTTTTTTGTAAACCAAACGCTGTTTCCCATAAATCTAACTTAGTTTGATAAGGTAGATTATCATCGTGCAGCTCATTATACGTCCTATCATCGTCAAAATTCATGTTTTGCCTCCTTCCAACATTTTTTGAATATAGAAATTAACTATCAAATTCATTGATTTAACTCATTATACCAATAAAAAAGTAAAACTTTCTACTTTTCTACTTTTCTACTTTTCTACTTTT
>JAISYB010000028.1 GCA_031270215.1 Streptococcaceae bacterium
AGGGAGCTAGCAGTAGTACAGTTAATATCTGGATTTCAAACGATTAAAAGCGGTAGAACGCTTGATAAGTTCTACCGCTTTTTGAGTGCAGCGTTGTTGGCGTTTTTGGTTAAACGGGGAGCTTAGCTGCAACATATCCTTTAGATATGATGAAGCTGTCATGACAAAAAAATGAAATTATATTTTTTTGCCTTCAAAATGATACCGTCAATTTTCAAAAAAATGACTAAAGCAACAGTTGCAATGAAAACGTTTCATTTAACGTTTTAAGTGGGATTGATTAAAAAAATAAAAACAGTATAATTTTAAGTTTCCGCTTAAAAAACATCAAACGGCTATCGCTTAATAAAATTAAAAAAAAGGGGGGGAATAACGTTTCTAAGCTGGCAATCTATGCTATAATTAATATGTAGTGAAAACACTAACAATTAAAACATGCGAAGGGGGATAGGTGGAGAACACCGACCGATATGGGTACAGAAATGTTAGCAATGATTTTAGCAGGAGGGCAAGGGACACGGTTAGGAAAGCTGACCAAGAGTATTGCCAAGCCTGCAGTGCAATTTGGTGGAAGATACCGCATTATTGATTTTGCATTAAGCAACTGTACAAACTCAGGCATAGATAACGTTGGAATTGTCACGCAGTATCAGCCGCTTGCACTTAACTCACACATTGGGAATGGTTCAGGCTGGGGATTAGACGGGATTAATTCAGGCGTAACCATCCTACAGCCCTACTCAGCGCAAGAAGGAAATCGATGGTTTGAGGGAACAAGCCATGCGATTTACCAAAACATTGACTATATTGATTCAATTAATCCGGAGTATGTTTTAATTTTGTCTGGGGATCATATCTACAAGATGGACTATGAAGACATGCTGCAAAAGCATCAGGAAAACCAAGCCTCCTTGAGCGTTGCAGTAATTGACGTGCCACTTGAGGAAGCAAGCCGTTTTGGAATTATGAATACAGACGAAAATGGTCGCATTGTAGAATTTGAAGAAAAGCCAAAGCAGCCAAAATCAACCAACGCTTCAATGGGGATTTACATCTTTGATTGGAAGAGATTGCGTGACGTCCTAGTTAACTCCAGTAAAAATGGCGTTGATATGAGCGACTTTGGTAATCATGTTATTCCGGCATTTTTAGATGCTGGAGAAAATGTCTATTCTTATCAATTTGATGGCTATTGGAAAGATGTCGGAACGATTCAGTCCCTTTGGGAAGCTAATATAGAATTTATCGACCTTGATAATATCTTAAACGTCAGGGAAAAGAGCTGGAAGATTTATTCCAAAAACTTGATTTCTCCACCGAATTTCATCACTGAAACCGCCTCTATTGACCATTCACTGATTGTTGACGGCTGCTATGTTGCCGGAGATATAAAAAACTCAATTCTTTCAACAGATGTTCAGGTTAAAGAGGGCAGCGTTGTCGAGGACAGCTTCATCATGACAGGTGTGTCAATCGGAAAAAACGTGACCATTAAACGTGCAATCATTGGTGAAAATGCAGTCATCGGTGACAATACCGTTTTGATTGGCGAAGATGAAATTGCTGTGGTTGGTTATCATGAAGTTATCGGGGAGGTCAGAGATGAAGAGTAATAAGGTTTGTGCCATTGTCGGCAACTATTTAGAATACAAGGATTTAGAAGATTTAGTCAAAAAACGTTCGTTGGCATCACTACCATTTGACGGCAAGTATCGTTTGATTGACTTTCAGCTATCAAGCTTAGTTAATGCTAATATTCGTCAAGTTTTTCTAGCACTGCATGACTACCAGATTCCTTCGTTACTTGACCACATTGGCTCTGGAAAGGAATGGGGGCTGGATACGATAACCAACCGCTATTTCATGGGATTTTATGAATTATTTAGAGAACAAAAGGGCAAGGATTACTGCGAACATCTGCTAGATTTTTTGAGAAAATCCCGGTCTGAAATCACGGTTTATACAACATCAAGCGCTGTTACAAATATTGATTTAAAGCCATTCATTGATTTACATCGTAAAAATGGCAGAAATATCTCAACGCTTTATAAAAAGATTGATTCCCAACATCTATCTAGGGAACGGGATATTCTTTCAGTGAATGAGGAAAAGCAGATTGTTGAAGGGGTTCATCATTTCGACCCCGAGGTTGATCGTGATGAAAAGCTTAATTTCGGCATTGGAATTTACATCATTAACACTGATTGGTTGATTGATTTTATCGAGAAAAATGTCAATAATGACATGGAATCCTTTGTCTTGGCGCTTGCACTGCCGAAGATAATTGCGCAGGAAAAAACGGGCGTTTATGAGTACATCGGTTATCTAAAACCAATCCATGACGTTAAATCATACTATGATGCTAATATGGATATGCTTGATTCGCATAAATTTAATGCTTTACTTTATTCAAACAACCGTATTTTCACCAAGGTAAAAAACGAAGTGCCAACTTATTTTGCTCGAGGTAGTAAGGTTAAAAAGTCCCAATTTGCCTCAGGCTCAGTCATTGAAGGAACAGTTAAAAACTCAATTATTTCACGAAATAACATTGTTGACGCAGGTAGCGTAATTGAGGACAGCATTATTTTTCCACACGGAAAAATCAAATCCGGCGCCAAGATACGCTATGCGATATTAGACAAAAACGTTGTGATTGAAAAAAATGTGACTGTATCTGGAACCAAGGATAAGCCGTTAGTCATTCAAAAACATAGCGTGATTAAAGAAAGTATTATTTCAGAATGAACAAGGGAGATCAAATGAAAATTCTATTTGCAGCTAGCGAGTGTGCACCATTTGTCAAAACGGGTGGCTTAGGAGATGTGGTAGGTGCTCTACCTAAGGAGCTTGTACGCAGCGGTCTTGATGTGCGTGTGGTTTTGCCGCTCCACGCTAAAATTGGTGAGAAGTACCAAGAAAAAATGGTTGATCTTCTCAATTTTGAGGTGTCAGTTGGCTACAGACGCCAGTATTGCGGGATTAAATCACTTGATTTAGACGGTGTGACTTATTATTTCATTGACAATATGTATTATTTTAATCGCCCGAACATCTATGGAGATTATGATGACGGTGAGCGCTTTGCTTTCTTCCAGCTAGCAGTGATTGAGATGATGGAGCGCATTGACTTCATTCCGGACATTCTTCACGTTAACGATTATCACACCAGCTTAATTCCTTTTTTACTCAAGGAAAAATATCGTTGGATTAATCGTTACCAAAAAATCAAAACTTTGCTGACGATTCATAATTTAGAGTTTCAAGGCAAGATGAATCGTGACACGTTGCCTAATTTATTTGGAATGGGAACTGAGAGATATGATGATGGAACAGTCCGCTGGGGAGATGATTTCAACTGGTTAAAAGCGGGTATTCTCTATGCCGGTCGAGTAAATACGGTGTCGCCAAGCTATGCTGAGGAGATTAAAACACCAATGTTTGGTGCAGGACTGGATCAGATTTTGCGAATGGAGGACGGTAAGCTTTCGGGCATTACGAATGGCATTGACTATCTAACGATAAATCCTAAGAATGACCCGTTATTAGATTATCATTTTTCCGCAACGGACATGTCAGGCAAGGCAAAAAATAAGGCATTCGTCCAAAAAATATCAGGACTTCCGGTTCGCTCAGATGTGCCACTGCTTTCGATTATTACACGTTTGACATATCAAAAAGGGGTTAATTTGCTTGCTGATGAGTTAGACCTACTTTTGCAGGATGATGTGCAGATAATTTTAATCGGAACAGGGGATATACAGTTTGAAGAAACATTCCGTTATTTTGCAGCAAAATATCCCGAAAAATGCGCAGCTTATATTAAATTTGATGTCAAGCTAGCACAGCAGCTCTATGCTGCCGGCGATATTTTTCTAATGCCAAGCGCCTTTGAGCCTTGTGGGCTTTCGCAAATGATGGCAATGCGTTACGGTTCAATTCCCGTTGTTCATGAGGTCGGTGGACTAAGAGATACCGTTATTCCATTTAATCCAGTAACAGGGGAAGGGACTGGATTTGGCTTCATTGAATTCAATGGTTACCGCTTCAAAGAAGCGATTGTTAAGGCATTAGACCTTTATCGTAACTATCCTAAGGCTTGGCAGAAAGTACAGCAGCAAGCAATGAAAACTGATTTTAGCTGGCAGACAGCCAGTCAAAATTATTTAAAGCTGTACCAATCAATCATTGCACAATAAAAAGGGAAAATTAGGCATTAGCAACATGGAAATTTTTCCAGTTGATGCTACCCGCCCGTGTTCACCAACAAAATAACCCCCTATAAAGTAGACAAATTTACTTTATAGGGGATATTAATATGTATCAGTCTTTTTTAAACAATATCAGTGTCATTTTTTTCGGCACCGTCAGCAGTTACAGTGTCATTTTTCTCAGCAACATCAACAGTCGCAGTGTCACTGTTTTCAGCACCGTCAGCGGTCACAGTGTTACTTTTTTCGATACCGTCAGCAGTTACATTGTCACTTTTTTCAGTAACACCAACATCAGTAGTCACGGTGTCATTTTTTTCCGTTTGGAGGTTGTAATAAAAAGCGATATTAGTCATTGTCGCATACGGCGTAACCCAGAAGCTCGCAAGTCCGCCAGTGAAGGCAACTAAAAATCCCCAAAGGATAAAGCTTAATTGAAGAACGAAGAAATTCGTCTTCTCACCTTTCATCAAGACAACACTTTCCTTAATCACTTGTCTAGCAGTAACGTCATAATTATTAGCACGGTAACGATCATACAAAATATAGAAAGATTGTGAGTATGCGAATCCACGATTAATAAAAAGGACAACTCCGGCAATCACCGTAAGAAATACTAAAGGTATCAAAGTTAGGGCTGTCTCGCTGCCAACTACGCTGCCGATGCTAGCACTAATAATAATAAGGGTTACTGGTAGAAGTAACCAAAGGAAAATATAAATAGACATCCAGATGCTAATCACTAGTAGTTTAAGAAGCAAACGTATGTTGATTTTATCAAGAATATCTTGAATTGGATGGATTTTGGAATCAGGTTGTTTAAAGAGATCCATATAAATAAAGATAACGAGCATAGTAATAATCTGGATTGCAAAACCAACTGGCAAAGACAATAAGATCGATGATGTAGCAGGCGGAACTTGATAATCCGTCATACTTTTCATATCTTGTACCCAATTTTGAAAAACTTGAATATTAGAAATGATGGCATATACGACTGGTATTGCATAAAGTAACACCTTTTTTTGGGTGTTAGCAGATAAAGCTGCTTTAGCTTCATCTTTTAATTCTTTTGTAGATTTATTCTTTTTCATAACATTTCCTCCTTATTATTTATTATAACATAAAGATTATAAATTTGTAATAAGTCTTGAAATTGCTTATGATAAGTAGTAATCTGTTTTAAAAAATTTATACTGAAAGGAAATCAAATGACAGAGTCAGCAATTAAATATCGTTTAATTAAGAAAGAAAAGCATACAGGAGCAAGACTTGGTGAGATTGAAACGCCACATGGGACATTTAGAACACCAATGTTTATGCCGGTTGGAACATTAGCGACGGTTAAAACAATGAGCCCTGAGGAGCTAAAGCAAATGGGAGCAGGGATTATTCTAAGCAATACTTATCACCTTTGGCTAAGACCGGGAGATGAATTAATCAAAAAAGCTGGCGGTCTGCACAAGTTTATGAATTGGGACCAGCCGATTTTGACCGATTCAGGTGGCTTTCAAGTTTTTTCACTTTCTGATATGCGCAAGATTGAAGAAGAGGGCGTGCATTTTAGAAACCATTTAAATGGTAGTAAGCTGTTCTTATCTCCTGAACGTGCAATTCAAATTCAGAATAATCTGGGGAGTGATATTATTATGAGTTTTGATGAGTGTCCGGATTATCATCATACATTCGACTATGTGAAGTCCTCTGTTGAGCGGACTAGTCGCTGGGCTGAACGAGGATTAAGGGCACATCAAAATCCGGCAACGCAAGGATTATTTGGGATTGTTCAAGGTGCAGGCTTTGAAGATTTGCGTAAACAATCTGCGCGCGACATGGTTTCTCTTGATTTTCCAGGCTATTCTATTGGCGGTTTATCCGTTGGCGAAACTAAGGCTGAGATGAATCGTGTACTAGACTTTACGACACCAATCTTGCCGGAGAATAAACCACGGTATTTGATGGGTGTTGGTTCACCGGATTCATTGATTGATGGTGTTATCCGTGGAATTGATATGTTTGACTGCGTTTTGCCGACACGAATCGCTAGAAACGGTACCTGCATGACTTCGCAAGGGCGCTTAGTAGTAAAGAATGCCCAATTTGCAGAAGATTTCTCACCACTTGATCCAAAGTGTGATTGTTATACGTGTAAAAACTACACTCGGGCTTATATCCGACATTTGATTAAATGTGATGAAACATTCGGTATTCGTCTAACCAGCTATCACAATCTATATTTTTTAATTAATTTAATGAAAAAAGGAGGAGGCTGACCCAAAAGTCGCACCTAGTTTAAT
>JAISYB010000091.1 GCA_031270215.1 Streptococcaceae bacterium
AGAGTAATAATTAAAAATAAATTCGTTAAGGTGATATAACCTCCAAAAAGTTAGAAGAAAAATCTAAACTTGCAGGTAACATCTAGACAATCCTTTAAAATTATGAGAATATAAAGATATTGATTGACAAGAAAAGATGGGGAACGTATGCTAAACGAACGAACGAACGAACGAACGAACGAACGAACGAACGAACGAACGAACGAACGAAACTATAGTTATATTAACCTACTCCTATTTCATGCTGGTACACGAACTGGACGTTGTCTGTGCATTTTTTTAGACGAACTGCCAGAGATTTCGTGTTTTTTAGGATTATTGTAAATGAAAAGCGATTTAAGCGGGGGATATTTGACGATGTCTTTGACTAGAAGTTGGGTTCTATTAAGATATCGTGATGGTTATTGTTTCGAAAAATTGGGAGTAGAGAATGACAAAAGAGGATTGTAAAATGATTGATATTTTATTTCCATATTATGGAGATGTGGAGATGATGAAAAAAGCTGTGCATTCAGTTTTAAATCAAACTTATCAAAAATGGCGTTTACTTGTTTTTGATGATGGCTACCCAAGTGATGAGCCTGAGTGCTTTTTTACTGAATTAATCGCAAAAGAGCTAGAAGTACGAGGTGCTTCACGCATTGTCTATCAAAAAAATGCGGGCAATCTAGGAGCGAATGGTAATTATAGAAAAGCTTTATATCATGCAACGTCAGAATACTATTGTATGATGGGAGCTGATGACATGATGAAACCTGATTTTCTAGAGAAATTTATGGATTATCTAAAAAGCGGGAATGAATGTGATATTTATCAACCTGGCGTAGAAGTCATTAATGAATTTGATGCTGTTTATTTGCCACTTGTTGATTGGTGTAAACATCTAATCGAACCTAAAAGATCAGGTTTATACCAAAGTGAATATATTGCAAACAGTCTAATCCGTGGTGACTGGCTTTATTTTCCATCAGTGATTTGGAAAACAGCAGTTGCTAAAAAAGTTGATTTTAATCAGCGTTTTGATGTTGTCCAAGATTTGACGATGGCACTTGATATTATCCAAAATGGTGGAACATTATTCTTTGATAAAAACAACGTGACTTTCCAATATAGACGCCACTCAGGCAGTGATTCATCCGTTCGGGCAGTCAACGGTTATCGTTTTAATGAAGAGCGTGAATTATTTTTGTGGAAAGCAAGTCAATTTGAAAAATTAGGTTGGAAAACGGCAGCTAGAACAGCGAAACGACACGTTTTATCCAGACTGAATGCATTAACTGTTTTACCAATGGCAATCAGGAGTGAGAAAGGTGAACCCAAAGAGTTGTTGAAGCATGTGCTACGATAAGCAGAGATGAAGAGGAAAAAAGTGGAGAAGATTGATATTGTCGTCACTTGGTTGAATGATCAAGATGAAGCGTGGCAAGCAGAGTATCAAAAATATCAAACAGAGACTGTGTCTGGTTTAAGCGATAGTTCACGCTATCGGGATTTACCTACGTTTAAATATTGGTTTCGTGCGATTGAACGCTATTGTTCATGGGTCAATAAAATTCACGTGATTACTTGCGGTCATTATCCAGAGTGGTTGAATCAAAATCATCCAAAACTAAATTTAATTAAGCATGAAGATTATATTCCTAAAAGATACCTACCAACTTTTTCAAGCCCAGTTATTGAGCTGAATCTACATCGGATTGCTGAGTTATCAGAGCATTTCATATTGTTTAACGATGATTTTTTTGTGAATTCACAAATAAATCCTGATGATTTTTTTGTTAACAATTTACCTAAAGACAGTTTGGCGATTGTACCATTGTCTACAAGATTTTCATCATCTTATTTAGAATTAAATAATCAAATACTTATTAATCAAGAGTTTCGTCAACGTGAAATTATAAAAAAAATATTTCCTAAGCTTTTTTCATTTAAAAATGGATTATTCGTCAATCTGATGAATCTTGTAATGTTGCCTTTTCCATTCATATCTGATATTTATAATTTTCACATTACGACAGCTTCAACCAAAAGTAGTTATGAAGAAGCCTGGCAGCTTTATCATAAAGAACTTGACAAGGGTTGTTTACAAAAATTTAGAAACAAGGAAAGTTATTCTCGTTTTTTAGTGCGTAGCAGACAACTTTTAAAAGGAAAGTTTGTACCAACCAATATGAGGAAGTTAGGTTCATTTATTAATTTAAAAAAGGACGAAGATTATCTAAAATATTTGAGTAACAATAAAAAAATTTTATGTCTTAACGATAGTTGGTTGCTTGATATAGATGATTTTGAGGTCGAAAAAGAGCGCCTTGTAGCAGCATTTGAAGAAAAGTTTCCAGAAAAATCAAGTTTTGAGGTGTGATTTGAAGCAAGCAAAAATTTTATTTGTACTTGATAAGCTTAATGTTGGAGGAACTGAAAGGGTTAATTTTATTATTGCTAATGCGCTTAACCAACAAGTCTATGTTTCAACCTTTGGAAGATTAGTGGCACCATTTGAAACGACTGCTGAAGTACTTTACCTCAACGAGTTAAGCTTATTACAAAAGCTAGTTTATGGCTTTCGTCATGTTTTCAAGAAATTAATTAATCAACCAACGAATTTAGTGGATTTGCCAGCTAAAACGGATCAATTGATTGAAGTGATTAAGAAAAAGGAAATCGAAGTGATCATTCTCAATTCACAGTTTCTCCTAATGACTGAGACGATTAAAAAAGCTTGCCCTGACGTGAAAGTAATCAATTGGATTCACTTTGATAAAGCACATTTTCAAGAAAGACATTGGATTTCTGATCAAGTTTTAGAAGAGCAACTTGCCTTTTGCGACTGTGTGGTGGCATTAACCGAAACAACACGACAAGCACTTTTACCTTTACAGCCCAATACAGTCTGCATTCCAAATCCATTAACGATTGAAACAGGTGGTCAAGTTTCGACACTGGAGAAACAGGTCATCAGTTTTGTCGGGCGTCTTGAAACGTATATGAAAGGTATCGATTATCTCGTAGAGATTGCTACACATTTGCCAGAAGATTGGCAACTTGCGGTCGCAGGACCTGCAAGTAAGAAAGAATTGAACACTTTTCATCAGTTGATTAAGCAACATCACGCAGAGGAAAAAATTATTTATCAAGGTACTTTAAATAGTGAAGCTTTAAAAAGGCACTATTTGAATAGTTCAATCTTTGTGGTAACAAGTCGCTTTGAAGGATTTCCCCTTGTAACAGCTGAAGCGATGGCTTTTGGTCTACCTGTCGTTGCGTTTGATGTTGAGGGACCAAGAGATGTGCTGAATTTTGGAGAATTTGGGCAACTGATTGCGCTTGGTAATGTTGATGAGATGCTAGCTAAATTAAA
>JAISYB010000095.1 GCA_031270215.1 Streptococcaceae bacterium
CAGTTCAAAATATGAAAGCAGAAATACAGCAATTAGCAGAGGAAAAAGAAAGAGACTTGCTTTTTGAGGCAAAAAATGAAGCGAATGAGCTTCTTTTGACAGCAAAAGCGGAAGCAGACAAGATTTTACATTCGGCTAAAATTGAAAATGGCACTTTGAAATCAAATATGCTTCAGATGTCTATTAGAGCGACGAAGCTGCATACGCAATTAAAGGAATTGTTAACTGAACAGCTGGCATTGCTCGAAAACGAACAGTGGGAGAAAGTCCCACAAGAATTAACGGCTGGTCTGGCAGATGTTTCAGAAAAATATGATAAGCGCTTGATTAAGCTGTCAGAAGCAAGCGTTTCGTCATCAACGCATCTAAATTTTGATACAACACTTGATGAGGCAAGTGCTTTATTAAAAAAGCTAAATTAAACTCAAAAGGAAATTTCTGACAACTCACCTAAGCTTGTTAGGCGATAAGAGTTATGGTTATCAAAGTTGAGCGAGTTAGAGCATAATCTGAAACCCCCGCGACCGAAACGGTTGCGGGATTTTCTATAGATTTTTAAAATAATCTGGAAATTTTTGAATGACCATCTCCTGCTCGTTTAACATCATATGCAGATGAACCTCGGCTAGAAAGCTGACCTCTTCGGGATTTTTATCAACGAGTGCTTGATAAAGCTGATAGTGCTGTGCCATAATCGTATCCCAAGGTAAGCCGGTCGTCAAAACTCTAAGCCAGCGGAAGCGTTCCAGATGTGTATTATGGTCTTTTAGCCAATCCCAGACCTCTTTTCGATCAACAATTTCAAAGCATGCCTTATGAAATAAATTATCCGCCTGAAAGAAGCTTTGTTCATCTCGATTATTGACGGCTTTTTCTTGCTCCTCTAGGATAGTTTGGAGAATTTTTTGTGTTTGTTCATTCAATTTAGCACAACATTCAACCATGATTTTTTGTTCAAGCTGTTTTCTGACAAAGCGTGCATTTTGGGCAGATTTTAAATCAATTTTTGAAACATAGGTGCCGCTTTGAGGAATGGTATCGACTAATTCCTGTTGTCTAAGCTGTATCAGTGATTCACGAATCGGTGTTCTGCCAATTCGTAAAATTTCCTCTAATCCCTTTTCTGAAATCTTTTTTCCAGGCTCTAAATCTGCATAGATGATTTTTTTTCGAATCGCTTTGAATGCTTGATTTTGTAAGCTCGTAACTGACATAGTGCCTCCTTTTTTATATTCTCTTATCAGTATACCAAAAATTCAGCTCGAAATAATCTGATATATCAGAAAAATCATGATTTAGACAGTTTTTTGCTAGATTTTCCAAATAAATCATTTAAAAAAGGATTGACAGACTTAATTCTCAGGAGTAAAATGCAGTTGTATAGAAAACTGATATATCAGTAGAGGAGGAAAAAATGTGTTTTGTTTGAAGAAATGGCAAGATTTTCGCGAACAATTAGCTGAGGCATCAATTGAATTGCCACAATTTGATGTTGATTTGCTTAAGTTGAATGGAAAAGAGTCTCCGATATGGCTTCATTTTGGTGGCGGTAATTTGTACCGTGGTTTTCATGCGGAGGTAGCGCAAAGTTTAGCGCAGCAGGGGGCGCTAAAAAGTGGCGTTGTTGTTTGTGAAACCTTTGACGAGGAGATTATCAGTAAGGCTTATCAACCGTATCAGGCTAATTCTTTAGAAGTTGTGATGCATGAGGATGGCTCATTAGAGAAGAGGATTTTAGCAGCAACGGCTACAGGGATTGACTGCAATCCAAATAATGAAAAGGATTTCTCAAAAATTATTAGATATTTTGAAAGTCCCACTCTACAATTTACAACCTTTACCATCACAGAAAAAGGCTATGCATTAAAAGATCCTCAGGGCAATTTCTTTTCAACGGTGGCTAGTGATATCAAGCAAGGACCGGAAAATGCTAGCCATACGATGAGCATTGTTGCAGCATTACTTTATCGGCGATTTTTGGCAGGCAGTTTGCCGATTGCCATGATTTCAACGGATAATTTTTCACAAAACGGTCAACGTTTTCAAGATAGCTTGACAATCATTGCGACAGAATGGGCGAAGCGTGATCTAGTTCCTGCAACATTTCCTGAGTATTTAAATAATCCGAAAAAGGTTGCTTTTCCTTGGAGCATGATTGACCGAATTACACCTAATCCGTCGAAAGCCGTCTGTGATTTATTAACAGAAGTGGGATTTGAGGATATGGAGATTATTCATACAGCTAAGGGAACTAATATTGCACCTTTTGCCAATACTGAGGCTGTTCATTACCTTGTCATTGAGGATAGTTTTCCAAATGGAAGACCACAGCTTGAGAAAGCGGGCGTGATTTTAGCCAATCGCACGACAGTTGATAAGGCAGATGTTATGAAAGTGACAACTTGTCTTAATCCGCTCCATACAGCCTTAGCAGTGATGGGTTGCTTACTTGGTTACACTTCTATTTCAGCAGAAATGCAGGATAGTGATCTTGTAGCCTTGATTAAAGAAATCGGTTATCACGAGGGGCTGCCGGTCGTTGAAAGTCCGAAAATCATCGACCCTAAGCAATTCATTGACGAGGTTATCAATAAACGCTTGCCAAATCCATTTATCCCAGATGCACCACAACGGATTGCGAGCGATACCTCGCAAAAGGTTGCGATTCGTTTCGGGGAAACAATCAAAAAATACCAAGCATTACCGGATAGAAATCCGAAAGATTTGCATTTTATTCCGCTTGTCCTTGCTGCATGGCTCAGGTATTTGCTGGCAATTGATGACAATGGCAAGCCATTTAAGCCAAGTCCTGACCCACTACTTGAGGATTTACAGGAAAAGCTATCTGCTGTAACGCTTGGAGAAAGAAATACTACAATCATTCATCAAGCAGTTGTTTCGATTTTATCAAATGATATCATCTTTGGTGTCGACCTATATCAAGCAGGCTTGGGTGAGAAAGTCGAAAATTGTTTGATAGAAATGCTTGCAGGAGAGGGTGCAGTTCGTGCGACACTCAAAATATATTTAGAAAAATTTGGAGGTAATCGCTTTGGAAATGACATTTAGATGGTACGGTGCTAATGAGGAAAAAATAAAATTATCCGATATTCGTCAAATTCCTGCAATGAAAGGGATTGTCGGCACACTGATGGATATTCCAGTTGGGGAGGTTTGGCCTAAGGCACGTATCAAGGCATTAAAGGAAGAAATTGAGGCAAATGGTTTGACACTCAAGGTGATTGAGAGTGTGAATATCCACGATGACATTAAAATCGGTTTACCGATGCGCGATAGATACATTGAAAATTACAAAACAACGATTCGTCATCTTGCAGAATATGGTATTGAGGTGATTTGCTACAATTTTATGCCAGTTTTTGACTGGGTCAAATCTGATTTGGACTATCAATTACCAGACGGCTCCTCAACGCTTGCCTACATCGCCGCAGATATTCCAAAGGATCCAAACGAGATTATCAAAAGGGTTGAAACATCAAGCAATGACTTCACATTGCCTGGCTGGGAGCCTGAGCGCTTGTCGCAAATCAGGCAGCTGCTTGCTGCTTATCAAGACGTTGATGAGGCAAAATTACGTGAGAATTTCGCTTACTTCCTCAAAGCAATTATTCCAACCTGTGAGGAGGTCGGAATCAAAATGGCAGTTCATCCAGATGATCCACCGTATTCCATTTTTGGCTTGCCAAGAATTGTCAAAAATCGTGAGGATTTGGACTGGCTATGTCGCGTCGTTGACAGCCCGTCTAACGGTATCACGCTTTGTACTGGTAGCATTGCTGAGGATCCTGCTAATGATGTCTATGCGATTTTGGCAGAATTTTGCAAGCGAGATAGAATCCCCTTTGCCCATGTCCGCAATATCAAATTCCTAGAAGGGAAGGATTTTTACGAAGCGCCACATAAATCAGAGTACGGTTCACTAGATATGTATCAAATCCTAAAGGCAATGCATGACAATGGCTTTGACGGTTATATCCGCCCCGACCATGGTCGAATGATTTGGGGTGAAACAGGTAGACCAGGCTATGGATTATATGACAGAGCGCTTGGGGCAGTTTACATTAACGGTATTTGGGAAGCATTGGAAAAACAAGGATAAAAAAGGAGTGTCACGATGTTTTTAGATGAAAACTTTTTATTAACGAATGAATGGGCACAGAAATTATTTCACAGCTATGCAAATTCTGAGCCAATCATTGATTATCACTGCCATTTAGAGCCGAATGTGATTTTTGAAAATAAGCAATATGATAATCTGACTAAGATTTGGCTCAATGATAACGGGCTAGGGGATCATTATAAATGGCGCTTGATGCGTGCTAATGGCGTGGAAGAAGCATTAATCACAGGTGATGGTGATGATTATCAGAAGTTTATCGCTTTTGTTAAAACACTAGAAAAAGCACCTGGAAATCCGATTTACGAATGGTCGCATTTGGAAATGCGTCGGTATTTCGGTATTGATTTAATAATCAATCAGGAAAATGCAGCAAATATTTGGGCACTAGCTAATCAAAAGCTGCAAACCAATGCCTATCGCCCGAAGGAATTGCTTGAAATGATGCAGGTCAAGGTTGTCTGTACAACGGATGATCCGGCAGATACGCTTGAGTATCACGAGGCATTGGCTAAGGAGAACAATTCTTTCAAGGTCTTGCCGACGTTTCGTCCGGATAATGCATGGATGATTGAGATGCCGGATTACGCTGATTATATTGAGCGTTTAGGAAAAAGTGCAGGAATAGAGGTTAATACCTTTACAGATTTGCTTCGGGTATTGAGTGCTAGAGTTGCTTATTTCCATGAAAAAGGCGCTCGTCTTGCTGATCAAGGCTTAAATAGCTACCGTTATCAAGCAGCAACGCCTGCGGCGCTTGATTTATTATTTGCAAGGGCGCTTGCCGGTGAAACAGATTTTAGTGAAGGTGAGCTGGCGCAATTTTCAACAGCTGTGCAGCTTCATTTGATGAAAACTTATCAGGCGCATGGCTGGACGATGCAGATGCATCTGAATGCCTTAAGAAACGGCTCAAGCAAGCTTAAAAGAGAAGTTGGCATTAATGTTGGTGGTGATTCCATGGGCGTTCAAACCAATTTGGCAAGTCATGTTGTGCAGCTTTTTTCTGAGGCAGAGGAGCGAGATGTTTTGCCAAAGGTGATTGTCTACTCGCTCAATCCTACAGACTGGCTGCCTTTAGCAACGGCAATGCAGAGCTTTCAGGGCGGTATCGTTCAAAAGCTGCAGCTAGGCTGTGCTTGGTGGTTTAATGACACCTATGATGGAATGAAAGAGCAGCTAAAGATTATGGCAAGCCAAAGCTTGCTTGCTAACTTTACCGGTATGCTAACAGATTCACGGAGCTTTTTGAGCTATCCACGTCATGAATATTTTAGACGCATCTTGTGTCAATTGTTTGGCGAATGGGTAGAAGAGGGGCGTTTGCCGGAAGATGAAGCGTATCTTGGTCAAATCATCAAGAGTATCTGCTACGGTAATGCTTCAAGCTATTTCGGATTTTTTGATTGACACTTGAAAAATAATTAGGGGTAAAAGGGTAAAATGTTGGAAATCAAGTGGTAGGTTTGCGCACTGCTGAGAGCGTGTGCTCGTCGTGTTTATCCTTGAGGTGCGCAGCACTCGCAGAGGTGTGTACATTTTCATAAAGAAAGAACATCTAACATCTTAATGAGGAGAGAAGTATGAGTGAAAATAGTAAATGGGTATATCAGCCCAAAAAAATCACAGTTCGCCGTGGCATTTGTTATGGTCTAACAGATTTAATGGGTGGTGGCTGGAATAATATCGTTTCGGGCGTTATCTTTGCCTTCGTTTTGAGTCAGGGAATTGACCCAGCATTTGCCGGTGCAATTACTGGGCTTGGTCGGATTATCGATGCTTTGTTTTCCCTATTTTTCGGTGCAATTACTGATGGATTTTACAGAACAAAGTTAGGACAGCGCTTTGGTCGAAGACACTTTTTCATGCTGTTAGGTGGCGTGATATTCGCGATTTTATTCCCATTGTTCTGGGTGAAATCAAGCGATTGGCATTACTATCTGATTATTTACGTGGCAATTGAGGTTGCAATTGCAATGATTTTAATTCCATGGGAAACGTTACCGACGGAGATGACCGAGAGTTACAGTCTTAGAACGGTGCTCTCAGGCTCCAGGATGTTCATCTCAGCGACTGGGACGGCGCTTGTTTTCGTCATTCTTGCTGTTTTGCAGCATTTACAAAGTCCAAATGCCTATTTGATTACTGGGATAATCTGGACGATTATCTTCGTTGTTGCCATCTTTGTTTCTTACCGAACGACTTGGGAGCGTGCATTGACACCGGAGTTTGTAGCAGAGCTTGATAGTCGCCCACGTTTAACGCTTTTAGGATTTATCAAAAAGACGGTGGTTGATTACTTCTCGACATTTAAAAATCGGGCATTTCGGAAGCATTTAACAGTCTATCTTCTCTCGTTTACAGGCAAGGATTTTTACTCAACGATGTTGCCGACATTTATTATCTGCTGTATTCAGGGTGTGCGTAAGGATACACCTTGGACGCTTCAAGCACTCTCGGTTTTCGGAATTCTCTCGACTTTGATTGCTACGAAATTAATGATTACACATGGACCTCGGTTCCTATTTTCATTGAGTTATTTAACGATTATTGTGACAATGGTTGGCTATTTCTTAGTTTGGGCGCTTCATATTAAGCAAGCATTCTGGATATTAATCATCATCTCTGTTTTATATCAATGTGCAAGAGCTATCCTTGAATTCACACCATGGAATGTTTTCCCATTTATTCCAGATGTGGATCGTGTGATGACAAGAGGTGACCGTGCGGGAATTTATGCAGCAGTTATGACTTTCTTTAGAAAATCAACCGGTGCTTTGGCTTCATGGATTGCAGGTATTTTGCTCAGCGGCATTGGATTTAATTCTAAGACGATGACAGATGTGAGTAATACACCACATGGTATACAGACGGGAATTGCTCTGATTTTCTTTGTTGCGCCAGTTGCTTTGATTTTTATTGCGGAGATTGTTTCAATTACCTTCAAGCTAAATCGCACTAGCCATGGGATATTGATTAAAGAAATCAATCGTTTAGAAGCAGGCGGTGCAAAGGCTGATGTTACGCCGGAAGCAAAAGCAATTGTTGAGGGCTTAACTGGACACCCTTATGAATCAGTATGGCCAGAGGAGCTGTTAATCTAAAAGCTTAAAAAGCGAACGGAAATTCGCATAAAATATCAACGGAAAGGTTCGGAAGCTGGCATATTATCGGCATAAGGGCAGCTTTAATTATCTTTTATGCCGAACGTGTTTTCCGAAACTAAAAATCATGAAAAAAATAGAAATTTTGAATAAATTAGAGCAAGCGGCAATCATTGCAGTTGTGCGTGGTGCAAGTAAGAAAGAGGCAATTAAAGCCAGTCAAGCGCTTATCGCTGGCGGAATACATGGACTTGAGCTGACTTTTACTTTGCCGCAAGCGGACGAAGTGATTAAAGAATTGGCGCTACAGTATAAAAATAATACGGACGTGGTGATTGGTGCCGGAACGGTTTTAGATGCAGCAACGGCACGCTTAGCGATTATTGCAGGCGCAGAATTTATTGTTAGCCCAGCCTTTGATGTTGAAACGGCGAAGCTTTGCAATTTGTACCACATTCCGTATTTACCAGGTTGCATGACAATTACTGAAATGACAACGGCTTTGCAATATGGTGCAGACATCATCAAGTTTTTTCCTGGCAGTGCTTTTGGACCAAGTATTATCAGCGCCTTTAAAGCGCCATTGCCACAGCTTAACATCATGCCAACAGGCGGTGTTAGTCTAGATAACCTAGAAGAATGGTTCCAAGTAGGCGTAATTGCTGTTGGAGTTGGCGGCAATCTACTAGCACCAGCGGCTAAAGGAGATTTCGATGAAGTCACGAAAATAGCGCAAGCATATGTTGCAAAGTTACGTAAAATCAAGGAGTAGTCAATGGGAAAAGTAATCACGCTTGGAGAAATTATGCTCCGTTTGTCAACTGAGATTGGTGTGCGACTAAAGTGCACTTCACAGCTTGCGGTGCATTACGGCGGCGCTGAAGCAAATGTTGCAATTTCCTTAGCGCATTATCAGCACGAGGTTGCCTTTGTAAGCAAGGTTCCGGATAGTAGTTTAGGAGAAGCGGTGATTGCGCACCTCAGAGGTGCTAATGTCAGCTGCGAGCATTTGTTGAAGGGCGGTAGTCGTCTTGGCACCTATTATCTAGAAACAGGGAGCGGTAAACGTAGCGCAAAGGTCATCTATGATCGTGCGGCTTCAAGCTTTGCAAGTATGAAAGAAAATGAATGGTCAGATGACTTGTTTTATGGTGCAGAACTCTTTCACATTTCAGGGATTACGCCGGCTTTATCAGAGAAGTGGCAGGCGTTGACATTGAGCTTAATTAAAGAAGCAAAACATGCAGGCTGTAAAATCAGTTTTGATGTGAATTATCGTGGAAATTTGTGGACACAGCAGGCAGCAGGAGAATTTTTGAATAAGATTTTGCCATTGGTAGATTACTGCTCGGCAGGGGAGCTTGACGCACGACATCTATTAAAGATTCCGACTTACCAAGGGGAGAAGTCGGCATTGATTTATTATTACCAAGAAATTCAAGCTAGATATCCAAATATTCAAGTGCTGTATTCAACCAAACGCCTAGTAAAATCAGCTAGTGACAATCATTTGGTCGGAACGCTTTGGGTTAACGGCAAATATTTTGAATCAAAAAGTCATCATATTTGTCCGATTGTTGATCGAATTGGCGCAGGCGACACTTTTTCAGCAGGGATTCTCCACGGCTTGTTAGCTGATGAAACAAGTCAGTGGACGATTGATTTCGCAACCGCTGCAGCTGCATTAAAGCATACCGTCTTAGGTGATGACAATCAGTTCAACGAAGAAGAGGTTTTGTCTTTCTTGAATGATTCAGGTAAAATCATTCGATAATAAAATCATAATAAATCCCAATTGTGTATCAAGCAGTTTTGGGATTTTTTAGGCACAAAAAAACAAACGCAACGCAGTGGATACTGCGCAACGCTTGTTAAATTAATTAATCTTGTGATAACACTTCGTGGAAGACACGTTGTGTTAACTCGCTCTTTTGTTCTTTAGTAAGATATTTGGTGTTAACACAGTAGCCTGAGATACGAACGATAACATCTTCACCAGACATAATCTTTTCGTAAACATCCTTAATATCCATTACGTTTAAGTTAACGTGTTGACCGCCATCTCTAAAGTAACCATCTAGGACATCAACTAGGTTTGCTACCTGTTCATCGCGTGTCTTACCTAAAGCGCGTGGAGAAACCTGTGTTGTAAGTGAGATACCGTCATTAGCATGCTTAAATTCAAGCTTAGACAATGAACGTAGGTTTTGTAACCAGCCGCCCTTAGCTTTGTTTGAAGGGTTCGCACCTGGAGAGAAGTACTCAACTTCAGAAGTGTTAGCAGAGCCATCTTCATTTAAGAAAACACCACGGTGAACTGGAGAGTTACCAGTTTGTTTTGAATAAGCCACATTTGAAGTAATTGTAAGTAGTGATACAGTTGCTTCAGCATTTTTGTAAAGCTTATGGCTTGCAAGCTTAGTATGGTACATTTCCATAACCATTTTCGCAATTGCATCTACACGGTCATCGTCTTCACCATATCTTGGGTAGTCGCCTTCTGTTTTGTAGTCATAGATGTAGCCATTTTCATCACGAAGCGTTGTTACCTTAGCGTATTTGATTGCTGAAAGTGAGTCAACTGTATTAGCGAATCCACAGATACCAAAGCCCATGTTAGCGCGTTGCAAGGTTGGCAAGAATGCCATTTGCGCTGCTTCATAGTTGTATTTGTCAGTCATGTAATGAATGATATTTAAGGCATCTACGTAAGTGTCGGTCAACCAGTTCAATGACTTGTCGAAGTTAGCTAAAACTTTTTCATAAGACAATACTTCATCGGTAACAGGTTCGATATCAAATACCTTGTAATCACGGTGAAGATCATCATAACCACCATTTAAGCCAGTAAGTAGGGCTTTCAAGACGTTAACACGTGCACCGAAGTATTGAATGTTATGACGTTGATTTTCATTTTCTGGATCAAGTGGTGATACACAGCAAGAGATACAGCTCATTTCGCCGTAGCCTTCTTTAGACATTGTTTCAACACCTTCATATTGGATAGAAGAATGTTTGTGACTCATATCCATACAATAGCGTTTGAAGACATAAGGTAATTTTTCATCCCAAAGAACAGTTAAGTTTGGCTCTGGTGCATTACCGATATTGTCTAAAGTATTTAGGAAACGATAGTCCATTTTTGTGACACGGTGACGACCGTCTGCACCAAAACCTGCCATTGAAGTCGTGATAAAGGTTGGATCTCCTGAGTAAAGTGCATCGTAAGCTTTTGCACGAGCAAATTTAACTGTACGCAATTTCAATACAAAGTCATCAACAAATTCTTGGATTTCTGTTTCCGTATAAGCACCCTCAGCTAAGTCACGTTCTGCAAAGACGTCAAGGACGATTGGAACACGACCAAGAGAAGTTGCGGCACCATTGATGACACGACAAGCTGCCATAAATGCAATGTTAGTCCATTGGATTGCTTCCTTTGTATCGTAAGCAGGACGACGGACATCAACACCGTAAAGGTCACCAAAATTGATGATCTGTTGTAATGCTTTAATTTGCATTGAAACTTCTTCACGTAGGCGAATTGTTTCTTCATCAATGTTTAGTAAGTATTTTTCAGCGTCAGCAATTTTTTCTTTGATTAGGTAGTCTGCACCGTATAATGCTAAACGTGCATAAACACCAACAATACGTCCGCGTGAGTATGCATCTGGCAAACCAGTTACGGTGTGTGCATGTCTTGCACGGCGGATATTTTTTGTATAAGCACGGAAAATACCGTCATTTACCGTTGTTGCATGATTTGTGTAGATTTCGTTTAGGAATGGATCAGGCTCATAGCCATTTTCCTTAAGGATTGTTTCGGCAACACGGATACCACCTCTTGGCATAAAACTCAAACGGAATAACTCAGAGTTTTGTAAACCAAAAATGATTTCGTTGTCTTTGTCGATATAACCTGCTGGAATTTTGTCGATTGAAGCTGCGCGATCTGTGTCCATTGGGAATTTTGTATCTTCGTAATGCGCTTTTGTTTCTTCAATGATTTTTTTAATTTTTAAAGAACGTTCGGTAGGTCCTGCCAAGAAGCCTTCATCACCATCATATGGGGTGTAGTTTGCTTGCACAAAGCGACTGACTGATGCTGAAGCCTTCCAATCGTCACCTTTGAATCCACGCCATGCTTTTTCATAAACATCCTTTAACACTTCTGTTTTCATTGATAATCTCCTTTGTATTTGTAAAAAGTAATACAGATTTTTTAAGACAAATAAACTATACCACATGAAAATCGCTTTCACAATTAAAATGATCCGTTTTTTGCACTTTCTTTTGTATAACAGGTGTCTGTGAATGCCAAACTGTTACATAAAAAGGAACAGCTAACGCTATCAATAAACTCATGGTAAAGAAGTAGAATTATTTAACAATGAAATAATAAAAGAAGGTGAGATAAAAATGCTCTTAGATTTCTAAAAAAGGCGATACGACCTTCTGCACGCAGATATTTTTTATTCTGTTTTTAATTTTATTGAAATTATGTTATTATGAATAAGCAAAAAGGATTTGAAACAGAAGTGGTGATTAACATGCTAATTTTTCCATTAAATAATGACACATCAAGAAAAATTATTCATATTGATATGGATGCTTTTTTTGCTGCGGTTGAGATGCGTGATAATCCGAAATTAGTGGGAAAGCCTGTTGTGATTGCGCGTCATCCAAAGGAAACGCACGGACGTGGTGTTGTTTCGACGGCAAATTATAAAGCGCGCGAGTACGGTATTCACTCGGCAATGAGTGCAAAAGAAGCGTACGAATTATGTCCGCATGCCGTGTTTATTTCAGGAAATTATCAAAAATATGTTGAGATATCTGAGCAAATTCGGGATATTTTTAGACGCTATACAGATGTGATTGAGCCGTTGTCGATTGATGAAGCGTATTTAGACGTGACGAGTAACAAGATTCATTCAACCTCAGGGGTTAAGATCGCTAAATTAATCCAGCACGATATTTGGCACGAGCTACATTTGACTTGTTCAGCTGGTGTTTCCTATAATAAATTTTTGGCAAAATTAGGTTCCGACTTTGAGAAGCCGCATGGTTTGACTGTGATTAAACCAGAGGACGCTAAGCAATTTTTAGTGAAATTGCCGATTGAAAAGTTTTACGGTGTCGGTAAAAAGAGTGTTGAACGATTTTCTCAATTAGAGATAAAAACGGGCGGAGATTTATTAACATTGTCAGAAATGCAGCTGATTCAAGAATTTGGCAAATTGGGTTATTCACTCTTTCGGAAAGTTCGCGGTATTCACAATGCACCGGTTAAAACGACTAGAATCAGAAAGTCAATCGGCAAGGAGAACACCTACGCTAAGCCTTTGGTGACTGAGGAGCAAGTTAATGCTGAGTTGGCGCAGCTTGCGCAGAAGGTTTCAGCTGCACTTACAAGACACAGACGGTATGGACAAACGGTCGTTATCAAAGTGCGAACGAAGAATTTCGCCACAAAGACAAAGCGTTTAACCGTTGATAAAAAGATTGCAACAACAGTTGATATTTTAAAGCTTGCTGAAAATTTATTCCAAGAAGTCGGTGGATTAGAGGCGGGAATTCGTTTGCTGGGTATCACGGTAACAAGTCTATATTCACTGGAAATTGAGCAGCTTGAGTTGCCTTTGTGGCAAGCAAATGAGGGTGTGGTAAACTCTCCTAAAAAAGATTGAGCTAAGTTAAGTCAAAATGGATTAACTGTCATACGGAATTAGACCGAGATTTGTTGTAAGTGAAAAAATAGATGACGAAAAATTTTGTGTCTTAGTGTTAGCCTAGTTTTTGAAAATTCTCGGGCTGACGGCAATCGCTCGGAAAACTTACGCTTAGCTACCTGAGCAACTTACGACTTTAGCCGTGTGAATTGTCAACGATTAGCATTTGATTTAGTTTTAGAGATGTTTTTCAAAAAAACAACTGTAAACCATGGTAAAAATACTTATAAAATGATAGAATAATAACGTTAGGGCAAAAAGTCCGCAAAAAAATTTAGGAGGCTATATTACTATGGCAGTCGTATCAGCAGAAAAATTTGTAAAAGCAGCAAGTGAAAATGGTTATGCAATCGGTGGTTTTAACACAAACAACCTTGAGTGGACACAAGCAATTTTACGTGCAGCAGAAGCTAAAAAAGCACCAATTTTAATCCAAACTTCAATGGGTGCAGCTAAATACATGGGTGGTTATAAAACTGCTTATAATCTTGTTGTTAACTTGGTTGAATCAATGAACATCACAGTTCCAGTAGCGGTTCATTTAGATCATGGACACTATGAAGATGCAAAGGAAGTTATCGAAGTTGGTTATACTTCATTGATGTTTGATGGCTCTCATTTGCCAATCGAAGAAAACTTAGAAAAAACACGTGAAATCGTTGCGTTAGCACATGCTAAGGGTATTTCAGTGGAAGCAGAAGTTGGAACTATCGGTGGTGAAGAAGACGGTATCGTAGGTAAAGGCGAATTAGCGCCAATCGAAGATGCAGTTAAAATGGTTCAAACAGGAATTGATTTCTTAGCAGCTGGTATCGGTAATATCCACGGACCATATCCAGAAAACTGGGACGGTCTTGACCTTGACCATTTGAAGAAATTAAATGAAGCAATCAAAGCAGTAAATGATGGCAAACCATTCCCTATCGTTTTACACGGCGGTTCAGGTATTCCTGATGAGCAAATCAAAGCTGCAATCAAGCTTGGTGTTGCTAAAGTTAATGTAAATACTGAATCACAAATTGCATTTTCTGATGCAACTCGTGCATTTGCCCGCACGTATGATGCAAACGAAGCAGAATATTTCAAGAAAAAATTATTTGATCCACGTAAATTCTTGAAAGACGGTATTGATGCAGTTCAAGGCGCAGTTGAAGAGCGCATTGATGTTTTCGGTTCTGAAGGCAAAGCGTAATCAACTTATAAAACATGATTAAATAAACGTTTGTCAGAAATGGCAGACGTTTTTTGGGTGGGATTTGTAGGAAATAGCCACCGAATCAGAAATGGATCTGATCCAAAAGTCACTTTGAATTTTAAAAAATAAGCTGACCATACTAGATTTTTTCTAGTTGGTTGGCTTTTCAGTATTTATCAAAAAATCTTTTGTTTGACAACCGCATGAACGACTATTTTATCAATCATTTCACGGAGTAATTCAGATGTGAGTGTTTCAAATCTGAAATTCTTTCTAACGACTTCAAGAAAATGTGAAATATTTATTTGTTATTCAATCTGATGACCTACTTTCTAAACACATTTAAACTTCATTTATCATCTCTTGCAGTAATAATCTTTTTTATATTTCGGTTATTATTGACGTGGAAATATTTGTAAAATTTTGACAAATAACAATAAATGACCTAAAATCGTGATAATTAGCTTATTGCCACTTGGAACAGCTATTAGCATAAAAGAAGATAAGGAAAAGTTAAATGAGCAAGCGCAAAAAATTAATCATAGGAATTGTAATAGTCTTATTAGTAATTATCGGAATCGTAGAAGGAAAAAAATATATGACTGAACAAATACATAATCAAAGAATAGCGGAAAGAGCAGAGAAATTGAGAACTGAGGAGTTTGAAATAGCGATTACCCAAAAATTGAAGGAGGCTTATCCTGATATTAAAGAAATCAGATTTGAGGCTACAAGCAAAAATGATAAAACAGGATTTTATTGGACAACGGTTCATATTATTACAGATTGGACAGAAAACCAACCTGAAAATGTGGAGGTGGGGAATTTACAGTTTAACTACACTTCTCTTCAAGTTATCCAAAACGAAGAGTACGCAATATAAACGACTGAATTTTTATCTAACCGTTATAAAACAGGAAAAACAACAACTCCAGTATTAGTTACATACTCAATTGGTGAAAGTAAGGAGATTTAAAATGGCGACAGAACAAGAACTTGTGGATTTAAATAATAAAGTTTATGGCGTTGACCATAACTATAAAAAAGATGGTAAGTCATTTCAAAATATTAGCAAAGGGACAGAATTCATATTGAGGAAACAAAGTTCAAAGTCCTTTCAACTTCTAACGACGAAAAACTAGGTGCTTCAACATATCCCTACCACAGTCTTTCACGGTTGGTTTAACTATAATACTTTAACCAAAGAAAGAACGTGCCTACATGGACGCTCATATGGCACAATACATCAACTATCGAGCGCATGAGGAAGAAGCCGGTGGCAAATTTATCATCAGTCATAATCCTAAAAATACCGCTGGTTCGGTTTACTATCTAGGCAGTGCGAATAGTCACTCACTAGCTTCTTTTAAGTTTGATAAAAATGGCAATATCAAATTAAATATTGAGGATTCAAAAGGCGAGAAAAAATATCTAATTTGCAAGCTAGTCTCGCTAGAAGTTCAGGTGGGCAAAAAATCGCTCTACGAACAGAACTTATTCAAACAGTTTCAGAACATGCCAAAGACCTTGCACAGGGCTATGAATCAGTTATTAAGGCTGAGCTAGATAAAGCTGAGCTTGAGATTAAAACGATTGTTCAAGAAATCAATCAAGGTGCTTATGCCATTCAAAATTATTTGCAAGCTTGGGAAGTTAATCAGTTAATTCAAAATTATCAAATATCTGATTTCTGGGATAATGGTCTGGAATCGTCAATTAAAGAAGAAGCTAAAAAATATAAAGACAGTCTATTTAATTTCTCAGACACGCTAACAGCAATTTCAAGGAGAATGGCTGATTATGATCGTCAAGCAGGGGCTAAATTGTTTAAACAAGATATTACAGCTCGTGGAAAGGTAAAATAAATGTATTCAAATGTTGAAGAAGCCTACGAAGAATTACAAAAAGAAATAGAACGCCAAGCGATTAAAATGTTATTGCAAGTAAAAATACAGCAAGTTGATGAAATGAAACAAACCTTACAGAAAAAACTTGATGCGTTAGAAGAATCTATGTATCATACAACTCAAAATGATTTACCAGCTGATTTGAAAGAGGCTTTGACAGGTAAAACCTCAGAGGCTGTCAAGGAGTTTTTGAAAAATATTAAAAAATTAAAACCTATTTTACCAGTAAAGGGATATTAAAATCATGGAAGACAAATATAGACAACGTGCGCTACTTGAAGAAAACTATTATGATGATAAACGAAAACTCAATCACCAAAAAGAAGTCATTTTTGAAAAGGAAAATGAGTTTAAACGAGGACGTTCTCGTTTAATGGATAGAGTCTATTCGGTTATGCCTAAAAATACCCAAGAATTAAGAATGTTAGACAATAGATTACATAATCTCAATGATGAGTTTTTGACAGAAACTAAAAAAGCTCATCGAAAACTTGAAGATGAGCAACGTGAATTAAATTCAAGCTTTAATTTGGCTTTAGATAACTTGAAATAGACACCAACGTTTAGACGTTATCGTGAGACCTTTCATGCACTCTAAGGGAATCGAACCCCTATCTGAAGAACCGGAATCTTCCGTGATATCCATTACACTAAGAGTGCCAACTGTTATATTCTACCTATTAAATCAAAAAAAAACAATAGCTAAAATAAAAACGTCACGCACCAGTTTTCTATTGCGTGACGTTTAATCGCTATGATGCTAACGCTTTTGCGTAAAGTTCATTGACTTTATCCCAATTAATTAATTCAAAAAAAGCTGAGATATAGTCTGGTCGAACGTTTTTATATTTCAAATAATAGGCATGTTCCCATACATCTAAGCCCAATACAGGAGTTGCGCCGTCTGTTAATGGAGAGTCTTGATTTGCTGTAGAGGTAATTTTTAATGCGCCATCACTCACAACTAGCCAAGCCCAGCCTGAGCCAAAACGGCCAATTGCTGCGGTTTTAAATGCTTCCTTGAAGGATTCAAAGCTACCAAAGCTTTGCGTGATAGCATCTCCTATTTCACCTGTTGGTTTCCCACCAGCATTTGGAGCAAGAATTTCCCAAAATAATGAATGATTTGCATGACCGCCGCCATTGTTTTGAACGGCAAGTCTGATGTCGCTTGGCACGCTTGCCAAATCACTAACTAATGCTTCAACACTTTTTAAAGCAAGCTCTGGATATTTTGAAATTGCTGCATTTAAGTTTGTTACATAGGTTTGATGATGCTTGTCGTGATGTAGGTGCATGGTTTCTTTATCAAAGAAAGGCTCTAAAGCATCGTAAGCGTAAGGTAAATCTGGTAGTATGTAACTCATATCGTCCTCCTTTTTGGGTACAAAGCGCAAATTAAAACGTTGTCACAAAGCTGACACCTTCATCATACTAACCATATCAAAGTTTGGCAAATGATATGCCCGATATTGCTATTGTTTTATGGTTCTAAGACTCCTTTATGTGATATAATTTAGTTTGGAGGAAAGATATGACTGAAATTTTTAATCTAATCAAATATTCGTTTACTGACTTACCCAAACTTGTTCAAGCAAGATTTTTGAGTTGGAACAAAACGATTGTCTATTTTTTATTTTTAACTTTTATTCTGGCAGTGCCGATTACGACAGATATTTGGACGTATTCTGATGAGTTAATTAGCGATGCGCAGAAAATTAGTAATCAACTGCCGGCCTTTAAAGTTGCAAACGGAGAAATCACTCAAACGATTGAACCGAGTATCTATCAGACAAATCATTTCATCGTTACGCTTGATCCGAAAAACAAACGTAAATTTTCGGAAATTAATACGGATGCTTCCGGAGATGCAACTGCAATTGTCTTTCGCAAGCAAGAGCTACGTATCGTTTTGCCAAATAATAATTTGACAAATGAATTTGAAACGCCCAGACATTTTAAATTTAGCTATCAAGCATTAGGGAATTTTTCGAGCCAGTCGATTAAACAGGCACTGATTAAGCTGCATAAGCCACTCTGGCTTTTTATTGTAACGTATTTGATTAGTCTTTTGCCCAGCTTGCAAAATTTACTCTTTTTAGTCTTGACGATTGCGATTATTGTCAAATTATTCAGTTTGTTTTCTAAGAATGCTCAGCTATCGTTTGCCGAAATATTTAAGGCGGTCTTGGTTTGTAGTACGCCTGCGATTGTTTTAACGACTCTTTTATCGTTTATTTTCCCAACGCTTGATTTTTATTTTATCCAAACGGTAATGACTTATATTTTGTATTACCATATTTTTAAAAAAGTAAATCTATCATGAATGTTATTTTATTGCTGATTCGTAGGTATCATCGTGGACTTTTGGCGTGTTATTTACTGCTTTTGGTCTACCTGTCGTTGCGTTTGATGTTGAGGGACCAAGAGATGTGCTGAATTTTGGAGAATTTGGGCAACTGATTGCGCTTGGTAATGTTGATGAGATGCTAGCTAAATTAAA
>JAISYB010000032.1 GCA_031270215.1 Streptococcaceae bacterium
AAAAGCTTTAAAATCCTTGAGGAGCGCAATATTTATCAAGCAATTGAGCAGGTATTGGGGGAAGAGATTGCCTTTACCCTTGGCTTTGAGGACACCATCAGCTACCACCAATATCTGCGCCTAGAGGAGCTGCCGCTTAATATTACACCGATTGAACAACATCATTTTATTGAAAGCTTTCGTCAGATTAAAGACGACGCAGAGATTAAAATCATTCGTGATGCCTGCGAGATTAGCGATATTGCCTTTTCTAAGCTCTTAGACTATCTCAAGCTTGGGCAAAGCGAGCTTGAGCTTGCCAACTTTTTAGATTTTGAAATGCGCAAGCTTGGCGCAAGCGGTATTTCATTTGAAACAATTGTCGCAAGTGGCATGCGTTCTGCCCTGCCTCACGGAGTTGCCAGTGATAAAAAAATCGAAACAGGTGACGTGATTACCTTTGACTTTGGCTGCTACTATCAAAACTATGTCAGCGATATGACACGCACGATTGTGATTAATCATGCAACCGATGAGCTGAAGCGTGTTTATCAAACAGTTCTTAATGCCAACCAAGCGGTCATTAAACAAGCGAAAGCCGGTGTGACTTACGGAGAATATGACCGATTTGCGAGAGAAATTATTGAAGATGCAGGCTACGGTGCTTATTTCACCCATAGCATCGGTCACGGTATCGGCTTAGACATTCACGAAGACCCTTTCTTTTCAGCAGGAAAGCTGCAATTGCTCAAAAACCAAGTCATTACTGACGAGCCGGGAATTTATCTGGCCAACCAATTTGGTGTAAGGATTGAAGATGATTTGGTAGTGACTGATGAGGGTGTAGACGTTCTAACACACGCGCCAAAGGAATTAATTATTTTAAAAAAATAGGATTATCAAAGCGACAAACGCATAAAACATAGAGATTTTTTAGCTTTCATGTTAAAATAATGAAGTACAAAAAATGGAGAGGATTAACAGATAATGATTAATATTAACGATTTGAAGATTGGCATGACGCTTGAAGTGGACGGCGGTTTATGGAAGGTTTTAGATTTCCAACATCACAAACCCGGTAAAGGCAATACGATTGTCAGAACAAAGCTAAAAAATTTACGGACAGGGGCAGTTCAGGAAAAACGTTTCAATGCTGGGATTAAGGTTAAAAAAGCAATGGTTGATACCAAGAAAATGCAGTATCTTTATTCAGAGGGCGACATGTATGTCTTTATGGATTTAGAAACTTATGAGCAAATCGAAATTCCTGAGGTACAAATCAAGGAAGAGCTCCAATATTTGCTTGAAAATATGGAAGTTTCAGTTGTGATGTTTGAAAGTGAAATCCTTGGCGTGAACTTACCAACGACCGTTGAGTTAGTTGTTCGTGAAACAGAACCAAATATTAAGGGTGACACTTCATCAGGTGGCTCAAAGCCTGCGATTATGGAAACAGGCTTGACAGTTCAAGTCCCATTTTTCATCAATGCCGGTGAAACCTTAGTGATTAATACGCAAGACGGTTCATATTCTTCAAGAGCTTAGTAGCAAAAGAAGAAAAAATAACGGAAAAGTACAACATAAATAAGCCTTTGAAAAAGGAGAAATAATGAGCGAAGAAAAAAATGTTATCGAAAAAGCACTAGGAGAAGTTGTCATTGCGCCTGAAGTGATAGAAGTCATTATCGGTGTTGCAGCTTCTAAGATTAAAGGTGTCTACGGTATGCAGGGCAATATCGCCTCACATATCGCCGAAAAATTAGGCAGAGTTTCACATGGTAAGGGCGTTGATTTAAAGAATAATGAGGATGACACGGTCACCGCAGATCTTTATGTTTACCTAGACTACGGCGTTTCAGTGCCAAGAGTTGCCATGGCAATTCAAGCCAAGGTTAAACAGCAGGTGCTTGATATGACCGGCTTGGAGCTAAAAGAGGTCAATATTCATATCGTTTCAGTCGTTCCTGAGAAATTAATTCAACCGAATCTAGACGATTTATTTGGTGAGGACGAGCTAGATGACTAAATTAACACGCCACGCAATTAGAATCAAGGCAATGCAAGCACTTTTTGCACAGGATTTTGATGCTGGATTATCTAAGGAAAAAGCGATTCAGACAGCTTTAACGCTAGACGAAGCATCAGTCAAAGACAATATCTTGACACCGGAATACCTAGATGTTTTAGTCAGCGGGGTGATTGATCACCAAAGCGAGCTTGAAAGCGAGATAAAAAAACATCTTAAGCGTGGCTGGCAGCTTTCTCGTTTGCCAAAGATTGATCGTTTAATCCTAAGTATTGCAATTTTTGAAATTAAATATATCGATATTGATGACAAGGTTGCAATCAATGAAGCGGTTGAACTTGCAAAGGAATTTGGCGAGGATAGTGCTTCAAGCTTTGTTAACGGTGTATTGAAACAGGTTTTAAACAAGGCTTAAAAATAAGGGTTGACAGATAATCAAAGTCAACCTTTTTGTATAAAAAAGGAGTGTAAATTTGTGATTATTGATGGAAAAGGTCTTGCCGATATAATGGCGGAAAGCTTAAAAGAAAAAGTAAAGGAACTCAAAAATAAGGGGATTACACCGGGATTAGTGGTCATCTTGGTAGGAGATGATACCGCAAGTCAAGTCTACGTGCGTAATAAAGAACGCCGTGCCACAGACGCAGGCTTTTTATCGACAGTCGAAAGATTACCAAGTTCAACTAGCGAAGCAGCGCTTTTGGCATTAATCGAAAAGTATAATCAAGACACACGTTATCACGGTATCTTAGTTCAGCTGCCTGTACCAAAGCATATTAATGCAGATAAAGTTTTACTTGCTATCCGTCCTGAAAAAGATGTTGACGGCTTTCACCCAATGAATGTCGGATTGCTAAATGTTGGCAATCCTCTGATGATTCCCTCAACACCTGCCGGAATTATGGAAATGTTTAAGGCATACGGGGTTGATTTGGCAGGCAAGGAAGCGGTCGTGATTGGGCGTTCTAATATTGTCGGCAAACCGATTGCCCAGCTGATGTTAGCAGAAAATGCAACGGTGACGATTACTCACTCACGCACTCAAAATTTAGCAGAGGTTGCTAGACGTGCAGATATTTTAGTAGTCGCAATTGGTCGTGGACATTTTGTAACGAAGGAATTTGTCAAGGAAGGCGCAGTCGTGATTGATGTCGGTATGAATCGAGATGAGAACGGCAAGCTGATTGGTGACGTTAAATTTGACGAAGTTCAGCAGGTCGCAAGCTTGATTACGCCAGTACCTAAGGGCGTTGGTCCAATGACCATTGCCATGTTAATGGAACAAACCTACGAAGGCGCAAAGCGCAGCGCTTCACAAAGCTAAAAAAATGTTGGATCGTCATTGAAGTAGGCTTCATCAAACTAAACAAACAATCGAACGTCACCGAAGTAGCGCCTGCTTATTCATCTTGGTAAAAAGCAGACCGGAAAGGAAAATCGTGGAATATTTAACAGTTACAGCATTAACCAAATATTTAAAAGCAAAATTTGAACGCGATCCTTATCTGGAAACGGTCTATCTAACTGGGGAAATCAGTAATTTTAGACAAAGACCAAAGCATCAATACTTCTCGCTAAAGGATGATGGTGCTGTGATTAATGCGACAATGTTTGAAGGGAAGTTTCGCAAGGTCAACTTTCAAGTTGAAAATGGCATGAAGGTTTTAGTTATTGGTCGACTATCATTGTACGAAAAAAGCGGGCAGTACCAGATTTTGCTAGATGAAATGATACCGGATGGTGTGGGAGCTTTATTCCTCCAATTTAATCAATTAAAGGAAAAGCTGACAAATGAAGGTCTGTTTCGCTCAGAGCTAAAGCAGCCAATTCCTAAAATACCTAAGGTTATCGGTGTAATTACTTCCCCAAGTGGTGCGGTCATTCGTGATATTTTGACGACTGTTGCCAGACGTTTTCCGCTCGCAGAGGTCTTATTATTTCCGACTAAGGTGCAAGGTATTGGCGCAAAAGAGGAGATTGTTCAAAGTATTCAGCGAGCGAATCAAAAAAAAGAGCTTGATGTCTTAATCATTGGTCGTGGCGGTGGTTCAATTGAAGACCTTTGGGCGTTTAATGAGGAAGCGGTTGTTCGAGCAATCTTTGAGTCAAAACTACCGATTATCTCGTCTGTCGGACATGAAACGGATACGACATTAGCCGATTTTGTTAGCGACAAAAGAGCTGCAACACCAACTGCCGCAGCGGAGCTTGCAACGCCAAATATTGTTGAGCTGATTAATTATCTCAATCAGGCAGAAAACAGACTAACCAAGGCAGCTCAAAGCAAGCTACAACAATCACAATTACAGCTTAATCGCTTAGCAGGCTCAGTTGTTTTTAGACAACCCATGCGTTTATATGACGGTTATCTACAAAAGGTTGATTTTCTAACGGAAAAGATGATACAGACGACCAGAGAACGAGTACAGATTTCAAATCAAACGGTTGAGCGCATGAAACATCGGCTGCTTAATCAAAGCCCAATCACTCAGACTAGGCAATATCAGCAGACATTGGTAATGCTTGAGAAAAGTTTAAATCAAGCGATGGCAGCTCAGTTAAATAATAGTCAGCGTAGATATTTGACTATGCTGCAAGCACTAGACTTGCTTTCACCACTGAAAACAATGGCACGAGGTTTTTCGATTACGAAAAGCAATGGACAGATTATCAGAGAAATCAGCGATGTGACAGTAGGCAGCGTCTTAGTTACCCGATTATTAGACGGAGAAGTAACATCAGTTGTTAAAGGAGTGGAATAAATGGCAAAAGAGCTAACATTTGAAGCAGCACTTAAGGACTTAGAAGCAATCGTTACCCATTTGGAGAGTGGAGATGTTCCTTTGGAAACTGCGCTAGATGAGTATCAAAAGGGAATGGCGATTAGTAAAAACCTACAGGCAACCTTGAAAAATGCCGAAGCGACCTTAGCTAAGATTGTTACAGAAAGCGGCGAGGTTGTAGATTTTAATGAGGCAGCTAATGAATAATCAAGCAATTAAGGAAAAAATAGATGACTGCTTGCTTGCCTTTTATAGCGGAACAAAAAATATTTTAACCGAGTCAATCACTTACTCAATCAAATCAGGCGGCAAGAGATTTCGTCCATTATTATTAGCAAGCGTTTTGGCAGGCTTTGACAAACCATTTACCGAGGAGGCAATCAAAGTAGCAGCCGCGCTTGAAATGATTCACACCTCTTCATTGATTCATGATGATTTACCAAGTATGGATAATGATGACTTTCGGCGGGGCGTTTTAACCAATCACAAGCGTTTTGGTGAGGCAAATGCGATTTTGGCAGGGGACGCTTTACTGCTTGACCCATTTAATCTGTTAAGCCAGACAGCTTTTTCAGCCAAGATTATTGTGCGACTTGTGCAGGAGCTTTCAAAGGCAAGTGGTTTTTGCGGAATGGTTGGCGGTCAATCCATTGACATCAACAGCGAAAATCAAGCCCTTGCCTACGAAGCCTTACGGGAGCTTCATGCCAAAAAAACTGGCGCAATGATTGTCTTTCCGTTTGTTGCAGCAGGAATTATTGCGGAGCAATCAGAGGAAACGATTAATCAGCTAAGAAAAATCGGTGAAAATATCGGCTTAGCCTTTCAGATTCATGATGATATTATTGACGTTACCTCCAGCTTTCAAGCGCTGGGTAAGACACCGAAAAAGGATTTAGCTGAAAATAAAGCAACCTATGTGACACTTTTGGGATTGGATCAAGCTAAGCTATTACTTTCCGAGGAAATAGCACAGGCAAACCTCTCAATCAATCAGCTTAAAGATTTTAATCATCGTCAGCTAGCAGAAATTATTGAGCAGTTAATGCTTAAGGAGTAGTATGAAAAAAGAACGTGTAGATGTCCTAGCGCACCAGCAAGGTTTATTTGAAACAAGAGAAAAAGCTAAGCGTGGGATTATGGCGGGAATTGTTTATAATCAAAATAATTTGCGATTGGATAAACCGGGGGAGAAGATTGCGCTCACTGATTCTTTACATCTTAAGGGAAAACGCTTAAAATACGTATCTCGTGGCGGTTTAAAGCTTGAGAAGGCACTTGAAAGCTTCGATTTATCGGTCAAGAATAAGATTGTCTTAGATATTGGTGCATCAACAGGTGGTTTTACAGATGTCATGCTACAAAGCGGGGCAAAAAAAAGCTATGCGGTTGATGTCGGCACGAATCAGCTGGCTTGGAAGCTGCGCCAAGATGCGCGAGTGATTGTCATGGAGCAGTATAATTTCCGCTATGCCAAAACTAGCGATTTTACGCAAGGACAGCCTGAATTTGCTTCAATTGACGTTTCATTTATCTCACTTGCTTTAATTTTACCTGCACTTTTTACACTTTTGGCTGACAATGGGAAGGTAGTTGCCCTAATTAAGCCACAGTTTGAAGCAGGACGTGAGCAGGTCGGAAAAAATGGAATTATCAAGGATAGCAAGGTACATCTAAGCGTCTTAAATCAAACGATTGAAACAATGCTTCAAGTCGGTTTTTCAGTTAAAGGGCTGAGCTTTTCACCGATTACCGGCGGGGGTGGCAATATAGAATTTCTGGCTTATTTGCAAAAAGAGCCAGAGCCACAACTAGCAGCAGGGATTAATCCGGAAAAAGTTGTCGCTGAGGCACATCAAGCTTTATTAAGCCTTAACGCTTAGACATGAGGAGAAAAAAATGAAGAAAAAGGAACGTCAGCAGCTGATAGCAAGCTTAATTACGACTAGGGAGATTGCAACCCAAGACGAGCTGGTTAGGGCAATCAAGGCAGCTAGTGGGGATTACGTCACGCAAGCGACCATCTCCAGAGATATTAAAGAGCTTGCCTTGATTAAGGTGCCGGCAAAGTTCGGTGCTTTGAAATATCGTCTGCCACAAGGTGCGAGTAATTTAGCGACGCAGAGATTACAGCCTTTGATTAGCGCTTCGTTGCTTGAGGCTAAAATCAAAGGGAATATCATCGCACTTAGGACGATACCGGGCAGCGCATTAGCACTAAAACGTCTGATTTGTGAGCGATTTTCCAAGGATTTATTCAGCATTTTAGCTGATGACGATAGTTTATTAATTTATTTAGAGGACGCAGTAGTAGCAAAGGATTGGCTGCGTAAGCTAAAGCAGCAGGCATTTTGAACATTAGAAAACCTCGGTATTCTAATGTCGAGAGTGTTCAATAAGACAGCCAACGGAGGTAGTAATGCTATTAGAGCTTTCGATTCATAATTTTGCAATTATCAAAACGATTGCAGTCCATTTTAATCAAGGCATGACTGTTTTGACTGGTGAAACAGGTGCAGGGAAATCAATTATTATTGACGCAATGAATTTACTCTTAGGTGCACGTGCCTCGGCGGATTTTATTCGTCACGAGGAGGATAAAGCGACGATTGAGGGTTTATTTGCCTTAGAAAATCCTAAGCAAATTAAAAATCAGCTTTATATGTTGGGGATTGATTTAGATGAAAATCAATTACTGATTAAACGTGAGATTTATCGAACAGGCAGAAGTGTCTGTCGGATTAATGGACATCTTGTGACATTAGGTAATCTTAAGGCAGTCGGCGCTTTTTTAGTTGATATTCATGGACAAAACGAACATCAGGAGTTAATGCACAAACGCAATCATCTAAATATGCTTGACCGTTTCGGTAATATTCATTTCAAAGAAAAATTGGCTGATTATCAAAAAACATTTAATGAGTATGCCAAGCTTCACAAGGTATTGCTTGAAAGACGGAATAATCAAGCCAAGTTCAGCGCCAGAATGCAGGAATTAAAAGAACAAATTGCTGAGGTTGAAGCTTCTAACTTAGAAATTGGCGAGGAAGAGCTGCTGAAAGAAAAACAATTACAGCTGCAAAATCATCAAACAATCAGTCAGCATTTGATTAATGCCTTAAATATTTTACAAAGCGAGGAGTATTCACCGAATGATTTACTGGGGCGTGTTAGTGGTGAGTTAAATGCTTTAGCTGACTTTGACCAAGACTATGGCAAATTAAGTGATAAAATCTTCGAGCTGACCGATGAAATCAGTGAGTTGTCTGCACGCTTAGAAAATAAGCTAGACGTTTTTGAATATCAGGAGGTTTCACTAGACGACATCGAAGAACGCTTGAGCTTGATTGAGCGCTTAGAGCGAAAATATGGCTTTGATGTTGCTGAGGTTTTAGATTATTTTGAAAAAATATCAACTGAATATGAAGCAATGCAAATGATTGAAAACGAAGATTGCGACTTAATCCAACAGGAACGTGACTTAAAGGGGCAGCTTGTTGCTAAAAGTACTGCTCTAAACGAGGCACGCACGAAAATTGCCAGAGAGTTAAAGGCAGCGATTGAGCAAGAATTTAAGGCATTATATCTGGAAAAAGCGGAATTTATGGTGCAATTTACAGCTGCAAAATACTCCAAATACGGCAATCAGGCAGTTGAGTTTTTCATCTCAATGAACCCAGGCGAGGGATTTAAGCCACTCAATAAAACAGCATCTGGTGGTGAATTATCACGAATTATGTTAGCATTAAAGGCGATTTTCATTACAAATGCTAAGACAGCCATTGTTTTTGACGAAGTCGATACAGGCGTTTCCGGGCGTGTTGCTCAAGCGATTGCGGAGAAGATTCACAAAATCTCAGAGCACTCTCAGGTATTATGTATCTCACATCTGCCACAGGTGGCAGCGATTGCCGATTATCAATACTTTATTGAGAAGAAAAGCAGTGCGGGTG
Organism: Streptococcaceae bacterium; assembly: GCA_031270215.1. Lineage (GTDB taxonomy): Bacteria > Bacillota > Bacilli > Lactobacillales > Streptococcaceae > MMGLQ5-1. The sequence goes on from JAISYB010000032.1 coordinate 8,742, forward strand.
TGACTGAAACGCAGGTTGATATTTTAGATAAAGAAGCTCGAATTGTCGAGATTGCACGAATGCTTGCGGGCGAAGTGATTACACCTTTAACATTGGAGCATGCTAAAGAAATGCTACATTTCAAGTGATTTATGGAATATTCAAAGATTTATCGGTGCTTTTTATGCTTTAGGGGAATGCGACTTATCTTTGTATAGAAATGCCAAAAAGCGAGTTAGGAATGTTAGTTCTTAACTCGCTTTAATATCAATAAATATAACGGTTGATAGCCGGTTAGCCGTTATATTTGACGTGGTTATCTTTGTTTCATTGGACTAATTTAAATAGGGATTATACCATTTTTCATCTCGGATATTTGTATTTTCTCCGTGACCAGGTAAGACAGGCATGTCCTCTGGAAGTATTAAAAGCTCTGCTTTGATAGATACAATCAGTTGGCTATGATTACCGGTCGGTAAATCTGTTCGACCGATTGAGCCTTTAAACAGCGCATCTCCCGTCACAACAAAGTCATCAAATAAAAAGCTAACGCCGCCTATTGAGTGTCCAGGTGTTGGTAAAACTTTAAAGCTCATCCCACCAATTGTATAAAGATGATGATCATTAAATCCAAAATCAGCTTTTTGAACGATAACATCAGGCATATCATCATGCCGCGCAAGGCCGGAGAGGTTTAATTCTGGCGTAAATAACCACTTCGCTTCAAGAGGAGAAACGTAAACTAAGACCTCCGGATAAGCCGCACGTATTGCTTCAACACTCATAATATGGTCATAATGCGTGTGTGTCAGCAGGATCGCGCACACCTTTTTGTCAAGCTGTTCAATTGTTTTTAAGATCTGCTCAGTATCGCTACCGGGATCAATGATAATTAAGCTTTCAGCATTTGAAATAAAGTAGGTGTTCGCAAGGGCAACTTTATTGGTTAATTTGATAATATCTAGCATTTTTCCTCCTTTTGTACATTTTGATTTAATGTTTTTTGTGCTTGGGTGTTTTTTTCTCGATTTTTGCTTGGAGTTTTTGTCTTATCTCAATCAACTCTAGCTCTCTATGCTGGAGTTCTTCTATATCCTCATCAACCTCTTGTCGCTCAATTTTTGTTGCAGGCTTAACAAAAACGTTTAGAGAAATTGCAATTGCGGCACCGATAAAGGTATCTAAAATCCGCTGGAACAAATAGACGACTGACTCATTGGCGGGAATGTTGTAGCTAATCGTTAGAAAAGCAGCGGCAGAGCCGACTATACCGGAGTTATTATTGATACCGTCATTAAAAACGATAATTAGGATTAAAGAAAGTGGAATACCAGCTAGCTCAATCCAGATACTATGGTTGGTGTGCTGTGTGGCGAGATAATAAAGCACTGCAAATAGTCCGCCAACGGTATTTCCGACGATACGTGCGCCACCAAATTTAATCGTGCTCTGAAAGTCCTCCCTAAGTGCAAAAACGGCAGAAAGGCAAGCAATCATGGGTGTCCCACGATGTGTTATGTTAAAGAAAATAATACAAATCATGCAGGCGAGTGCGGTTTTAAGCGTTCGCATACCCAGCCTAAATTTTCCCAGCTTCATAAATCCTCCTTATATTGCTTGAGCTGCTGTGATATACCTTAGTGTACCAAAAAAAATATGAAAACTTAAGCAATAGTTTCATTTTGGTAGCGAAAATGAGGAAAAGAGTTGATACAAGGTTTGCGAGTGAAAACTACTCGACAGCTAACTCGGACACGGACAACATTGCGCTATATCGCCCTTGTCAGTTAATGCTTCATCGGTTGAGGGACACAATAGACCCCATTTTTTCAAAATCTCCATCTTTAAAACTATTGATGTTGACATCTTCGTACCCCTTTTAAGTCGTCTAATTGAGCAAATCAGCAGTTGAGGATACTCTGTTGTCACATTTTTGATACTTTTCTTCAAAGGCTTTTTAGGAAACGTAAGTCAGACTTTGTGTTAAAATGAAAAGGAACAGATGACTTAGGGGGAGGAATAAGAATGACTTCAAAAAATCGCCAAAGGCAAAGCAAGCTAAAAGCTGGTAAACGCTGGTATTTTCGGGCGCTTATAGGAGGGGTGGCTATCGTCGTGATAGTAGCAGCTTTTCTGATTACACAACCACTAGCTAATCATAAACAAACGAACAAATCGCTTTCTATATCTAATAAAAAAGAGATAAAGGCAACTTCAACAGAGGAGGTGACAACACCGAGTTATCCGGCAGGTCACTTAACCGATTGGAACCTAGTTCTTGTCAATCCAACACATCCGGTAAGTGACGTAATCCCTAATATCGTTGACAGCAAGGACGGCTATCAGGTTTTGGATAAGATTGCATCGTCTGTTGATGAATTATTTAATGCAGCTCAAAATGTGGGTATTCAGCTGCAAATGGTTTCAGGTTACAGAAGCGTTGCCCAGCAAACTGCAAACATTGCAGCAAATATAAAGCAAAATATGGCAGACGGACTCAGTGAAGCAGACGCAACTAAGGAAACAATGAGCGTGATGACTGAGCCGGGCTATTCAGAACATCACACGGGACTTGCGATTGATGTCGTTGACCGTACCTATTTTCAAAATCATTATGATAATCTATTAGTTCAAGATTATGCAAATGAAGCAAGTGCGATTTGGTTAAAGGAAAACGCTCCAAAGTATGGCTTTATTCTACGCTACCCGCAAGGCAAGGAAGCAATCACCAAGATTAATTTTGAACCATGGCATTATCGCTATGTGGGTGTTGAGCATGCGGAATATATC
>JAISYB010000144.1 GCA_031270215.1 Streptococcaceae bacterium
AAAAGCTGAAAAGCAAGAAGTATCTGCAGAAGAAACATACGAATTACCAGAGGAGCAAACTGGTTTCTCAATCGGCGATTTAACTGCTGAATAATAAAAAGCTTTAAAATAAGGACAAGACAAAAGTGAGGTGCTTTATTCATTAGGAGAAGCCGCTTTTGTCTTGTTATTTATTTAGAGGAGTGCTTGGGATTGTACTTTTTGTTCCAAGCTTTTTCTACATTCACAGTTGTATTTGTTACTCTAGTGTGTTTGATAGCTTATTTTATGTTAGAATACTTATATATCATTTTTTTTGGAGTAGATTATGGAAATAGCAGAAATTAGAAATAAAATTGAACAAGCAACAGTCAAGGTAAATTCATTTAGGGGGTCTCTTTGACTTAGACGACTTAGAGGAGCGGATTGCTGAGCTTGAACATCAGATGAGTCAAAATGACTTTTGGAATGACAATCAAAAAGCGCAGTTAGTGATTGATGAAAGTAATGAGTTAAAAGCGCAATACGAAACCTTTCGCGTGCTGGAGAGTCAGCTTGAGGAGGTAGAGCTTCTTTTTGAATTATATCAGGAGGAAAGTGAAGCAGAGCTTTTAACGGAGCTGTTGGCGTTACTGGCTGATTTGACAGATAAGCTTGCAACTTATGAGTTAGCGATGCTGTTAAATGAACCGTATGACCACAACAATGCCATCTTAGAAATCCACCCCGGTGCAGGCGGCACTGAGTCGCAGGATTGGGGCTCAATGCTTCTTAGAATGTATCAAAGATGGGCGGAGAAGCATCAATTTTCAGTCGAAACATTGGATTATCAGATTGGTGATGAAGCAGGAATTAAGTCCGTTACTTTATTGATTAAAGGATATAACGCATACGGCTATCTAAGGTCTGAGAAGGGCGTTCATCGCTTGGTTCGAATATCACCCTTTGACTCAGCAAATCGTCGCCATACGTCATTTGCCTCAGTGGATATTATGCCTGAATTAGATGACACAGTGGATATTGTGATTAATTCAGATGATTTGAAGATTGATACCTTTAGAGCAAGTGGTGCAGGTGGACAGCATATTAATAAGACCGATTCAGCGATTCGGATTACTCATATTCCGACAGGCGTGGTCGTGGCTTCACAGGCACAGCGTTCACAAATCAAGAATAAAGCACAGGCAATGGGAATGCTACGTGCGAAGCTTTATCAGATTGAGTTAGATAAAAAGGCAGAGGAAGCAGCAAGCTTGCGCGGAGAACAGCTAGATATTGCATGGGGTAGTCAAATCCGCTCATACGTCTTTCACCCATATTCAATGGTTAAGGATCATCGAACAAGCTTTGAAACAGGAAATACGCAAGCTGTAATGGACGGGGACTTAGATGGCTTTATTGACGCTTATCTGAAATGGTTGATTGCAAAATAAGGATAACTGTTAGCAAATTGTAAGCTAATTGAGAATTAAAGCCTTCAAGATATGTTAAAATGGTAAGGTGCGTATTGAAAACAAGGAGGAACAATGGGAATTATCGAGTTAGACGGTGTTCAAAAGAAATACCCAAACGGAACTACTGCATTGCGAAATATCGCAATTAGTATTGAACAAGGGGAATTTGCCTATGTTGTTGGTCCATCTGGTGCAGGGAAATCAACATTTATTCGCCTACTTTACCGCGAAGCTAAAGCGGACAGAGGTCGGATTAATGTATCAGGTTATGATTTAGTTAAGATGAAAAATAGGGATATTCCCTTTTTACGCCGTGAGATTGGTGTCGTCTTTCAGGATTATAAATTACTCTCTAAGAAAACAGTTTATGAAAATGTTGCTTATGCCATGCAGGTCATTGGCAAGCGTCCGCGCGAAATTAAAAAACGTGTGATGGAGGTCTTGGATTTAGTTGGTTTAAAGCATAAGGTTAGAATGTTTCCAAGCGAGCTATCCGGTGGTGAGCAGCAACGCGTTGCAATTGCACGGGCGATTGTCAACACGCCAAAGGTCTTGATTGCCGATGAGCCGACAGGAAATCTTGATCCGGAAAACTCATGGGAAATCATGAATTTACTTGAGAGAATCAATCTACAAGGCACAACTGTTTTAATGGCAACACATAATTCTCAGATTGTAAATACGTTGCGTCATCGTGTAATTGCGATAGAAAACGGTCGTATTGTCCGAGATCAAAAGGAAGGGGAATACGGATACGATGATTAGAAACTTCTTCAGACATGTTCTTGAATCATTTAAAAGCTTAAAGCGTAATGGCTGGATGACTGTTGCTTCAACATCTGCCGTCACGATTACCTTAATCCTTGTTGGCGTGTTTTTAGCCGTTATTCAAAATACGACTAAGCTAACAACGGATATTGCTAATAGCGTGACTGTTACAGTCTTTGTTGATGTTGGCTATGATGATAATAGCAAGCATGTTAAAGACAGCGAAGGTAAGGAAGTCGAAAACGGGAACTATCATAAGCTTTATAAAGAGTTAAAAAAGCTGAATAATGTAGAAGATGTGACATTTTCAAGTAAAGAAATGCAGCTAAAAAAAATTGTTGATGTGATGGGACCGTCATTTAAATTATTTAGCGGCGATGCGAATCCGCTCTATGACGTCTACGAGGTTAGCGCATCAAAACCTAAGCTGGTTAAGTCGGTTGCTAAAGCCGCAGGCAAATTAGACCATGTTTACCGTGCTGATTATGGCGGAACGAACTCTGATAAGGTTTTGAAAATTTCTAATGGCGTGAAAACTTGGGGGTCATTTGCAACCATTTTACTCTTAGCCGTTGCAATGCTCTTAATCTCAAATACAATTCGGATTACAATTCTTTCAAGACAACGGGAGATTGCTATCATGCGTTTGGTTGGCGCAAAAAATGGCTATATACGTTGGCCGTTCTTCTTTGAGGGTGCATGGATTGGTGTGATAGGTGCGATTATTCCATCCGTCTTAGTCATCTGGCTTTACCGGATTGTTTACGCAGGAATTAATCCGCAAATGGTACAAAGTCACCTGTCACTTATTCCGCCGAATCAATTCATCTTTCAAGTTGTTGTACTGATGTTTTCGGTCGGTGTTGTTATCGGCTCACTCGGCTCAGTTTTATCAATGAGAAAATCTTTGAAAGTATAAGCATAAGCTATATACAGCAGCATTTTGCCTAATTACATAAACGCCATAAAACGAATGGGATCATTGATCTTGTTCGTTTTTTGTTAAGCATTTAATACTTATTTATTTCAAGCCGAAATTGCAACGATACAATAATTCTCGATTTTTTGCGGTAAAACTATATTTTCTTATATAAATATGTTATTTTATTATTATAGCAATAATTAATAAACAAAATAAACCATAGGTGGTGTTTGATGTAAAATAATTCAATTATTTGGTTCAATATTTTTGGAGTTATTTAAGGGAAGGAAAGGATTATTGATGAAGAGATTTAAGAGATTTAAAGGATTATTGTTGTTAATGGCTATGATTGTTTTGGCGTTGAATCTTTTTTCTGCGCAGGTTGCTGCTGATACGACAGATGTGGACACGCATTTCTCTGTTGGAGTGACAGAAAGCGCTGACAGTAAGTCGGGTAGCGAAAAGGTTGAGGTAATCGTTAAAAACATCACGAATCAGCTTGCCAATAATGTTTCAATAGATGTCGAGCTGCCGCAGAAATTTGCAGAAAAGCTCGGTAGAAAAAGTGTTATCGAAAAAATCGACACACTTAAGGCTGGTGAGAGCAAGGTATTTGCGATTGCTTTGACAAATAACGCCGCAGCAAAGAATAAGACAGAAAATTTACCGCTAACAGGCGATAGAATATCTACAATGAAGCTCGTTGTCGGTCTAGCTATCCTTGGCGGGACATGTCTTTTACTTATCAAACGGAAGCGTTTAAGCCTACTGATTGTTCTGGTTTTTCTAGGGACACCATTGGTAGTTAATGCGAGCGATAGCTATACGCACTTGGCAAATCATAAGCACCAAGTACAAGTCGCAGGTGAAAGCTTAGCATTTCGGACGGTTACTCGAGGGGATTTTGCAGTGGACACTGGAAAAACACAGCCGAGTGATAAGGCAGATGACCCCGATAATCAAACGAAGCCTAAGGAGGAGCCGATTGAATTGCCCCGTACCCCGACACATCTAGTCAGCTTTAATTTGAATGGTGGACTAGGAGATAGCGCACTTCAGGAGGTCGAGCTGGATAAATATGCTGTCGAACCAGCAGCGCCGCCGACTCGTAGCGGCTTTAGTTTTGAAGGCTGGAGTCAGACAAAGGACGAGGTGGATTTTTGGGATTTTTCCGTCGATACCGTCACTTATGATGTTACGCTTTATGCAAAATGGGTGGAAAATTACGCAGATAAGAGCTATTGGGCAAATATTTCCTATGATGCCAACGGTGCGTCAGAGGGAGAAGTGCCCCTTGGCGGTGACTTTGTCAAGGGATTAGATGTCGAAATTCTTGGCAATACTGGGGATTTGGGCAAATTAAACGGAAGCTTTATCGGCTGGAATACCAAGGCAGACGGAACGGGTACAAGCTACAACGCAGGAGATGTCTTGCCAGCAATCGACCAAGACTATGTTCTTTATGCTCAGTGGTACTTAGAATATAAGGTTTACTTTAGGACATTTGACGGTGTATCTCTTGTTAGACCTGCGCAAAGAGCCACTAAGGCTAATAATTTCACGATTGATATTCCGGATATGCCCGAGGATTCTAAGTATCAGTTCCTTGGCTGGAGTGAAACACCCTATGCAGCCAAGACGACTTCTCTTTATGTACCTGAAAATTTTGATGATGTTAGGGAGCGTTTAAACGCTGCGGATAGAGCATATTTGGGTTATCCAACTCATTCTAGTCACCAATTAAGCAATATTAATTCCGATGTGACGCTCTACGCTGTTTATTACAATAAGCTCAAGGGCACAACGGAAGTTGGCGATGAGTTCATCTGGGCGGATGCGATTTGGCGAGTGCTTACAGTTGATGGCAATCAGCGAATGGTCATCAAGTTCAACGCTTTAACGCAGTCAGAGGTAGGACTTGCTGGTGAGGAAGCTGCAAAGGTTAACTTTAGAGTAGACAGAACGACTTATTTTGATATCACAGGCAAAAATGGTTACGAAGGTAGCGAGCTTGAAGCGATTATTGATGATTACTATACGCAATACATCTCAACAAAGGGTGATAGTCAAAATGTTTTAGACGTTAATTTAAATAATCCAAGATATATTGATTTTGTCAAAGATGGCTTTAGTGGTTATTTGGAGGACTCCCCTTATACTTTCTACTGGGGTTCTTGGTATGAAGATACCCGCTTTGCAACAACGATTGGTGGCGACAAGCAAGCTTTTGCGCTGAGCCTTGGCGATATTAATCAATTAGATGAAATTTATGGGCTGTTAAGATTCAGTTATAGTAATGAAGATTATTGCTGGTTACGTTCAGTTGGCAATCAAAATTATTACGCCTCTCGTCTAGTCAGTGGCACTCTGAATGATTATGGTGGAACGATTGGCGATAATTCTTATAACAGCAATGTTCCAGAGGTCGTACCAGTACGTCCGGCGCTTTATCTATCGTTTCAAGGCAATTAACGGTCGGCGGATGGCGATGTAGCAAATTAGGACAGTGAAATATTTTAATGCTTTTGTGGACTACTCACCGATTTTGGTGGGTAGTTTTTTAGAGCTGTCGTGTGTTGCCGTGAAGTTTCCAAAAGTCACCGAGCTGTTTCTGCCTCAACCTTGACATTAACAAGTGTGCCTGATTTAATTGGTCATTTTGATTCTGCAAATGCTACCTTCTCAGGAAATTTAACGGTAAGCGGTAGTCTTGCGATTAATG
>JAISYB010000029.1 GCA_031270215.1 Streptococcaceae bacterium
AAAAGCTACCTGTCCTGTCCTGTCCTGTCCTGTCCTGTCCTGTCCTGTCCTGTCCTGTCCTGTCCTGTCCTGTCCTGTCCGATAGTGTAATCATCTTAACACCCCTTTGTCAAGTAAAAAAAACTTTTTTATTGAAACCGTTTTTAAACTAACTACATTTTAACACGAAAGTTAGAAAAAAGAAAGCGGAAACTTAATAAAAATTGATAATTAAAAGAAAAAGTGGCTGACTTGTTTGTTTATCTGGAGGTAGCTTTTCAGTCAGCCGTTGCCGACTGCCTGAAACACTTTACTCTCTTAAGCTGATGAAACTTACCTTGATTAATAACCAGAGTAATTTCAGTTATTTCTGCTGACTTTAAGATTGCCAAAAAAAGCAATCTCTTAGGCGTCTGCACTTAGAAATTCAACTTGACCATCAACAAAGCCTTTGATTCTGGCGAGGGATTTGATTGGAATACCGGCTGCTTCAAGTAGTGCACGTCCGGTTTGAAAGCTTTTCTCGATAACAATGCCAATACCGACTACATCACTGCCTGCCTGCTGACATAACTCAACTAACCCCTTAGCAGCTTGTCCATTTGCTAAAAAGTCATCAATAATCAGCACCTTGTCAGTATGGTTCAAAAATCTTTTAGAGATGGAAATGGTACTCGTCACTTGCTTGGTGAATGAATAAACCTCACTCGTTAATAGTTCCTCATTCATCGTCAAGCTCTTGGTTTTTCTGGCAAAAACCATTGGCACCCCAAGTACTTCTGCGGCATAAAGCGCTGGCGCAATTCCACTTGCTTCAATCGTTACGACTTTAGTAATTCCCAAATCCGCAAAGCTTTGCGCAAATGTCTGACCTATTTCGTGCATTAAATGTGCATCTATTTGGTGCGTTAAAAAGCGGTCAACCTTTAAAACCTCACAATCTAAAACAATGCCGTCCTCTTTAATCCTATCCTCTAATAACTTCATCATATCTTCCTTTTCTAAATATTGTTTTAAAAAAAGCTGAGCACATCAACGCTTAGGTCAATCTCTCAGCCTTATCCTTAGGACAAATAAGCCTCTAATAGAGAAACCTTGTCCAATCTCTCCCATGGTAAATCAAGATCATTTCGTCCAAAATGTCCATATGCCGCAACCTGACGATACCTTGGCTTGCGAAGATCAAGCATTTCGATAATCCCTGCTGGACGTAAATCAAAATGCGTGCGAATCGCTTCAATGATTGTTTCATCACTAATCTTGCCAGTTTTAAAGGTATTGATTGAAATAGATACCGGTCTTGCAACGCCTATCGCATATGCCACTTGGATTTCAATCTTGTCGGCTAGTCTTGCTGCAACGATATTTTTAGCAATATATCTTGCGGCATAGCTAGCTGAGCGGTCAACCTTTGTTGCGTCCTTACCGGAAAATGCACCGCCGCCATGTCGTGCATAGCCACCGTAAGTATCAACAATAATCTTTCGACCAGTTAAACCAGAGTCGCCTTGTGGCCCACCAATGACAAAACGTCCTGTCGGATTGATGAAGTATTTAGTTTCATCATCAAGCAAAGCCTTTGGAATCACAGCTTCTATAACCTGCTTTTTAACATCTCTTTGAATTTCTTCTAAACTAATTTCTGGATCATGCTGCGTTGAGATAACAACTGTATCAACTCGTTTTGGTCTATCAAATTCATCATATTCAACTGTCACTTGGCTTTTCGCATCGGGTCTTAAGTAAGGGAGCGCCTTATTTTTCCTTAGCTCTGCTAATTTACGAACCAACTTATGACTTAGAGCAATCGGAAGTGGCATAAATTCCTCGGTTTCATTAGTCGCAAAGCCAAACATTAACCCCTGATCGCCTGCCCCAATTAAATCTAATGGATCTTTATTTTCCTGATGACGCACTTCAAGTGCTGTATCAACGCCTTGTGCAATATCTGCACTTTGCTCTACTAATGACGGATGAACGCCCACCGTATCAGCATCAAAGCCATACTTTGCACGATCATAGCCAATCTCTCTAATCGTATCACGCACCACACGGTTTATATCGACATATGCTGTTGTCGAAATTTCACCAAAAACATGAACCGTTCCCGTATAAACGGCTGTTTCAACAGCAACACGTGCTGTAGGATCCTGTGTTAAAATTGCATCTAAAATTGAATCACTAATCTGATCGGCAACCTTATCTGGATGACCTTCTGAAACTGATTCTGATGTAAATAATTTCTTTTCTACCATAATTGTTCCCCCGTATCTTTTATTTTTCGGTTACAAGGCGTCCTTTTTAAAGTCAAAAAGTCCTCTCGGAAACTGTAACTACATTAGTTTAACACGCTTTTGCCTTTTTTTAAACAAAAAAAGCAAATGATTGATAGTTATTAACTATCAAATGTGAACACTAGCTATTATCCGACAGCCCCAATTCAAAAATACTTAACCCTTGATATTTTTAAAATCTTTTCAAAGCTAAAAAACATTTTTCCAAAATATCAATTGCACACCTAGAAGAGTGTAATTAAAAAACAAGCTAAGCATTTTGACCGTTATCCTTTTATAATCAAGCAGTTGTGATAAAATAATAGAGTATCAACAAATCTGGATAAAGAAGGTGAGTATGGTGATTCGTTTTTTTTCATCAACTGGCGCAACAATCAAAGAAAATCAAACGGCAGGACATGGCACATGGATTATGATGACCAGCCCAACGATTGAAGAATCAAGAACAATTGCTGAGCAATATGACATTGAATATGACGACCTAAGAAGTGCACTCGATGAAGAGGAACGTTCTAGACTGCAAATTGAGGAACATTATTCATTAATCTTAGTTGACATTCCAGTAATTGAAAAAAGGAATAATAAGGACTGGTACATCACGCTACCCTTGGGAATTATTATTACTGACGAGGTGATTATTACTATTTGTATCCAAGAAAATAGTATCCTCCAAGATTTTGCCAGCGGAATTGTCAAAAATTTTTTCACATATATGAAAACACGTTTTATTTTCCAAATTCTTTATAAAAATGCTTCGCTTTATCTGCGTTATCTGCGTGTTATCAATCGCAAATCTGATAAGGTTGAGGCGGAACTGCACCGGGCAACACGAAATGAGGAATTAATTGAGCTTTTGGAAATGGAAAAAACGCTCGTTTATTTTACAACTTCACTAAAATCAAACGAAATCGTCCTTGAAAAGCTGCTTAAAAGTCGAGCAATTAAAAAATACCCAGAAGATACGGATTTGCTTGAAGATGCGATTGTCGAGAACAAGCAGGCAATTGAAATGGCAAATATTTATACTAATATCTTAAATGGTATGCTAGATACCTTTGCCTCAATCATTTCAAATAACCAAAACGTCATTATGAAATTTCTAGCGATTGCAACGATTGTCATGAGTATTCCAACAATGATCTTCTCGGCATATGGCATGAATCTAAAAGATAATAATCTACCGCTTGCTAACACCACACATGCTTTTTGGATTATTCTCGTCTTATCAACGGTCTTAAGCATTGCAACAATCCTCTACTTTATCAAAAAACGTTTCTTTTAAGCAAATGGAGCATAATATGAATCAAACGACGCAAAAAATTTACTTGTCATTATTAAATCATCCAGACAAGCCGCTTTCCGGTGAGAAGCTGGCAGAAGGCTTGGGCATTAGCCGTGCTGCAGTCTGGAAATCAATCCAAGATTTGAAGCTGGCTGGATATAATATCATCTCAATCAAGGGAACTGGCTATCTCTTAGCTGAAAGTGATGTCTTAAATGCTGAGAATATCAAGCATCATTTCTCAGCGGATAATTTGATTGAAACGCTCTTTCTAGTCGAAAGGTCTGCTTCAACGCAGCAAGATGCCAAGGAAGCACTACTTACTAGCCTGCCAAATTACAGCTTATTTCTGGCAAAAAACCAAACGCTCGCTCATGGTCGCTTCAAGCGTGACTATTTTGCAGCAGAGAATCAAGGTATTTACATGAGCTTAGTGATTAAGCCTGAGCAGAAATTCCAAGAAATGCCGCAGTATACTATCCTAGCTGCGACTGCCATCGTTAAAGCAATTAAAAAATTAACCCAAATTGATACTCAGATAAAATGGGTCAATGACATTTACCTCAATGGCAAAAAGCTTGCTGGTATCCTTTCTGAAGCAACGACCAGCATGGAAACAGGACAAATCAATCAAGTAATTATCGGTATCGGCTTAAATTTCTCCATTCACCAGACGGATTTCCCTGAAGCAATCCGTGATAAAGCAACCTCACTCTTTGCAGATACTACACCGACAATCACCAAAAACAGACTAATCGCTGAAATCTGGAACCAATTTTTCGCCTTAATTAACACTGATTTTCTTAAAATTTATAAAGAGACATCGTTTGTTTTAGGCAAGGAGGTTTCATTTGTCAAAAATAATCAGATGTTATCAGGGCGTGCGATTGATATTACTGATATGGGGGAATTAGTTGTTTTGCTAGACTCACAGGAGAGGCTATTGCTTTCTAGCGGAGAAATTTCATTAACTAGCTTCTAATACACGAAAGGGGCAATGCTATGTCTTATTTATTTTCATTTATTGCGCTCATCGGCAGCTTGATTAATTATTATTTATGGTCGTCAATCAAAGCAAATCCTTATTGGTCTGTTGGGATGATTTTTCAGATTTTATTACTGATGTTGGCGCTTTTGAGCTTAATGCATTTTCAAGGTGTCAAGCTTAAAATTCACGACAAGAAATACAAGCGTGTCTTTATGACTCGGCTGCTTTTACTAATCACTAATCTTGTCATTGTAGGATTAATTGCCTTGAAGATGTGCCTCACCTATTTTTAGCAGGTCGGGGCATTTTTGGTTGCTCAACAGTAGTGTCTGGCAACGTAAAATTTATCGTTTTCCCAGCTGCTGCTTGATAAATTCTTTGGAGCAGCTTTTTTTCTAGCTAAATATAGAAAAAAGCTTGGAAAAAATATAATCCCAAGCGTATCTTCGATATTTACATGTTAAGCTTGATTGCCGGTATTTGCCTTATAAAGCTTATCTGTTAGGTAAACTCGACGCAATTTAAAGCCTAAAAGTGTTCCCCAGAACAAGATACCAAGGATTGCTTTTTCAAAAAATGCATCCATTAGCCACCAAGTATAGAGCGTTACAATTATCGCATGAACGTAAAATTCTTTTTTCCTCATCTTTACTCCCTCAATATTTATATTTAATTACCAAACTATCGTTAAACGATAGCTCCCAATGACTGACGCATCAGGTATATCTAACAGCTGATACTTTATTTTGATTGAATTATCAGCTGTCCGTCTTGAAATAACTTTGGTTTTAAACGTCAAAGTCAGCTCTGGATAGTAAAAATATGCAGTCGCTTCTTGATTTTTACTTAGAACAAGCTTACTACGTTGATTGCCAAAACGCAACATCTCGAAATTATCATGGTTGATTTTCAGAACAACTCGTTCTTCCTTAGACTCTAGATATTCGACAAAGGTATTTCCGCCTTTGTCAAATATCCGTCCCCGATAAGTCGCTTCAACGACTTCTAGATCGCCATTTTGCCAGATTTCATTTTTCAAATAAATCTCAACCATGCATTAATTCCTCAATGGTAGCATGTATCTGCGCTATTTCAGGAGTTAGCTGTCGTTCTAAATTCTCCGCTGCCGGCACTGGCGTAAAGGCGCCTGCAAGCATTTTGACGTTTGCTTGTGTATTTAATGCGACAAGTGTAACCAGCTCACTGGCAATCCCATTAGCAACGGATTCTGTCAAGACAAGCGCTCGTTGCGTCTTATTTACCGATTGGAGAATCCCTGCTTCATCTAGTGGTAATAGCGTAATCGGGTCAACAACCTCAATATCACAAGGGGCACTTTCCGCTGCCTTTAAGGCAAGCTCAACCATTCGACCAATAGCAATAATCGTCAAATCTTCGCCAACACGCTTAATCTCTGATTTGCCAATGGTTAGTGGCAACAAAGAATCAAAGGAAAATTGCTGCTTATAAAGCGACTTAGGTTCAAAGATAATCACCGGATTAGGATTATCAACTGCTGCCTTTAATGCTCGATAAACATCCTCGGCATTGCTTGGTTCGATAACGATTAAACCGGGGACTTGCGTAAACCAGCTTTCATAGCTCTGAGAATGTTGGACGCTTGCACCAGTACCGCTACCAATGGCTGCTCGAATGACTAATGGCACTGAAGCTTGCCCATTTGATAAATAACAGATTTTAGCTGCCTGATTGACAATCTGATCCATTGCCACAGTCAGAAAATCTGAAAATTGGATTTCTAAGATAGGTAGCATTCCCTCAAGCGCTGCACCGATTGCTAGGCCAGTAATCGCAGCTTCAGAAATCGGTGTTTCCAAAACTTGAGAGGGAAATCGTGACAATAAACCCTTAGTCGCACCAAATGCACCACCGTAATCGCCGACATCTTCTCCTAAGATAAAGCTTTGAGGATTGTCCGCTAAAATCTCTGTTAATGCTAAATTAACCGCATCAAGATAAGTTTTTTTAGGCATAAATATTCCTCGTTAATTCTTCCATTTCTGGAGCATCATCATTAAAAGCTCGCTGTGCTTCCACTAATAATTCACCATAAATCTTCTGCTTGAGCTGTTCTAAGGCATCCTTTTTGATGTCATAATCCGACATCAATGCCTCCTCCATGTGTTCAATTGGGTCATAATAATTCTTCCAAAAGCTCACCTCGTCATCTGTACGATAGACCTCCTGATCGCTTCTAGAATGTCCTTTAAAGCGATAGGTTTGTGCTTCGATTAAAACAGGGGTGAACGCTTCTCGGTGAACTAAATTCTGCATTGTTTGGAAAACCTCAAAAACATTATTTCCATTAATCCGAATGCCCTTCATTCCATAATTATTTGCACGTAGGCTAAGATTTGGCACACTCATCATCTTTTCAATCGGACTGCTCATTGCATACTGATTATTCTCAATGACGAAAATAATCGGCAATTGCCATAACGCTGCAATATTCATCGCTTCATGGAAAGTGCCCTCATTCGTTGCACCATCTCCAGAAAAACACACGACAATCCGCTTCTCGCCTTTCATCTTAATCGCTTGTGCCAAGCCAAGCGCAATCGGAAAGTTCCCGCCGACAATTCCATTCCCACCGATAAAGCCTAGTGAATGATTAGAAATGTGCATACTGCCGCCACGACCGCCATTTGTTCCTGTTTTTTTACCAAACATCTCTGCAAACATCTGATACGTATCAACACCTTTAGCAATCGCATGACCGTGATTGCGATGTGTTGATAGCACTAAATCATCTTGCTTTAGTGCCTGACAAATACCTGTCGCAATCGCTTCTTGTCCATTATACAAATGAATTGTTCCATGTATCTGACCTTGTTGATTATAGTCGTCAAGAATATCTTCAAAAAAACGAATTTTAAGCATTTCTTGATAGAATGTTAAAACGTGTGATTTTTTCAAGATGTCTTTTTCCATCAACATTTTTTCCCCTCCTTATAACTGCTCATCAGTAGATAGCTCTTCTGTTTTGCTTATTTAGTTTAACTTATCCGTGCTATTCATTTATTTCACTTTAGCACTTCAATATTTTATCTATTAATCCTAGTCTAGCTTTTTTTTTACTATTCCTCAACTAATACAGATAAAAAAAGGAATAAATTCTCATTCAAAAGGACAAGCGCCAGTAAAAATAGCTGCGCTTGCCCTAAATTATCATATTTGAACATTTTTCTCATCTCAATATATCAATCAAATCTTTATTAGCTGCCTTAGTTGCAGGCATGATACTAAAAACTAAACCGATAATCAATGAGATACCAAGTGCCAGTGTAGTGGTAAATAAATCTGGACGAACTGTGAAGGGGAGAAATAGCGAAATCAATAGGGCGACTAAAAAACCAATCAAATAGCCAACTACCCCCGCAGTCAAGGTCAAAAGTAAGCCCTCAAATAAAAATTGTAAGCGAATATCTCGCCGCTTAGCCCCCATTGCGCGACAAATCCCGATTTCACGCACACGTTCACTCACCGAGATATACATCATATTCATCACACCGACCCCTGCAATGAAAAGAGAAATCCCTGCAATCGTTGAGATAAAATAAGTCAATAAACGCAAAACCTTACCAATTCCATCAGTTAGTGACGATAAATCCACCGTTGAATAGCTACCAAAAGCACTCATACTGCCACTATCCTTCAGCTGCTTTAACACACGATTGGTGACAAGTGATGGCTTATAGGCTGAATCTATCGTTAATTTAATGCTCTGAACCTTTCGAGTCGTTGCTTGATGATATTGATAGGTCTTTTTGGGTATTTGAATATCTGGGGTCAAACTGAATAAATCTTGTGCTGTGCCGGAAAAAATACCCACGACAGTATATAGCTCACCGTCAACATCAAGTCCAAATCCCAATACCTTCTGTAAATCAGGATTAATTGCCTTGGCAGTATCAAGACTAATCTCACAGACTTTATTTAAAAGTCTACCATCATCAGCTGTGAGTTTTCTTCCATATTTGACCGCATCTCCTGAGCCACTATTTAAAGCAACTGTTTTATTATAGCTTGTGCCTGAAAGTATCAGCGTCATGAAAAGCTGGTTAGTATCGGTGTTATCTGCTTGAACCTTTTTTACCCCTTCAATCGCTCCAATCCGACTAAGGTCTGTAGCATTAAAAAAGCTCACGTCTTGACTTTCATACAGCTTATAATCACTCGGCTCAAAGCTAATCGTCGTCACAACATTGGCACTATCAGACTGTGCAAGATTTTTAATCGTATAATGCTCAAAGCCACGCCCTAAGCTCATAATCGTAATCACGGAAGCAACCCCTACGACAATTCCAAACATCGTTAAAAGGCTTCGCTTACGATTTTGGACAAGCGCATGATACGCACTGTAAATGATTTCTATCAATTTCATAGCTCTTCCACCTCGTCTATGATTTCCCCGTCTAAGACATGGAGCACGCGCGAGCAGTAGCTTGCCATTGCCACATCATGCGTCACAAGAATAATCGTTACGCCATCTTGATTGAGCTGTTTGAATAATTCCATAATCTCAAGACTCGTCTTACTATCTAAGGCACCTGTCGGTTCATCAGCGATAATAAAGCTTGGCTGATTGATAATGGCACGCGCAATCGCAACACGCTGCTGCTGCCCGCCGGACAGATGCTTTGGACGGACATTTAACTTATCTGTTAAGCCGACCTTCTCAAGT